>CAXBGL010000050.1:0-16192 GCA_963975255.1 uncultured Nitrosomonas sp.
TCTATCTAACTGGAAAATATAATTATATATCCAATTGAGTTTTCACACAGTCTGGATCTATAACCGACTTGATTTGAAAACTATAATTAAATATCAATATTATTGGCTCTGAGCGCATTTTTTTCAATAAATGCACGACGCGGCTCAACTACATCACCCATCAATGTAGTAAAAATTTCATCTGTAAGAACACTGTCCTCAATTTGAGCACGAAGTAAACGGCGGTTTTCTGGATCCATGGTCGTTTCCCACAATTGAATGGGATTCATTTCCCCGAGTCCTTTATAACGTTGGACATTTAATCCTTTTTTTGCTTCTTCCAGCAACCACTCCAGTACTTGTTTGAAATCGCTAACCAAGAGCTTTTTCTCACCGCGTTTTATCTGCGCTCCCTGGCCCAATAATCCATTAAATACCTGTGCGGTTTTCTGAATCTGCGCATAATCACCACTATGTAAAAAATCTTGATCAAGATAGCTAGTATGTATATTACCGTGATACATACGCTTAATTTTCAAACGATAACGTTCGGAGACTTCATCAAATTCTGCGACAATTCCAATATCTTTAACTTGTGATTCGATTCGGGCAGCACTTTCATTTGCACTTGTTTCAGTCGTTAAATCTAGATCAGGTTGTCGTAATAACGCATACATAACTTTATTGTCAATCAATTGACTCATGCGCTCAATGACTGCTTCTGCTAACAAATATTCATCGGTAATTTTTGCCAATGTTTCTCCCGTTAACGGCGGTTTGGTTTCTTCCGTATACAATTCTGCACCCGCTAAAGCTAGTCCCAGCATATATTTTTTCAGCTCATAATCATCCTTAACATAACGCTCCTGTTTACCATGTTTAATCTTGTAAAGTGGTGGTTGGGCGATATAAATATGACCACGTTCTATTAGTTCGGGCATTTGACGGTAAAAGAATGTTAATAACAACGTGCGAATATGAGAACCGTCTACATCTGCATCCGTCATAATTATGATACGGTGATAACGAAGCTTATCAGGATTATATTCATCTTTACCAATGCCTGTACCCAATGCCGTAATGAGAGAAATGATCTCTTGAGAAGAAATCAGTTTATCGAAACGTGCTTTTTCAACATTTAGAATTTTTCCTTTTAGCGGCATAATTGCTTGAAATTTTCGATCACGACCTTGCTTAGCCGAACCACCAGCAGAATCACCCTCTACCAGGTAAAGTTCGCACAATTCTGGGTTTTTTTCCTGACAATCCGCAAGTTTTCCCGGTAATCCCATGCCATCCAAAACACCTTTTCTTCGTGTCAGTTCTCGCGCTTTGCGCGCCGCTTCACGTGCCCTGGCTGCCTCCATAATTTTATTGCAAATAGTTTTAGCATCGACTGGATTTTCCAATAAAAACTCGGATAGTTTCTGCGACACAAATTCTTCAACGACTGGGCGTACTTCTGAAGAGACTAATTTTTCCTTGGTTTGTGATGAAAACTTAGGTTCAAATAATTTTACGGATAAAACACAGGTTAAGCCTTCGCGCATATCGTCGCCAGCGGTTTCAACTTTGGCTTTTTTAGCCAACTCATTTTTTTCAATATAATTATTCAGTGTCCGTGTCATGGCAGCACGTAAACCAGTTAGGTGTGCACCACCATCTTTTTGCGGAATATTATTGGTAAAACATAAAACTTGATCGCTATAACTATCATTCCATTGCATGGATACTTCAACAGAAATATTATCTTTTACCCCCGTTGTGTAAAAAATATTGGGGTGTAAAATTGATTTAGTGCGATTGATGTATTCAATAAAACTCTTAATTCCGCCTACGAAAGCAAAGGTATCTTCTTTATTGTTGCGTTGGTCAATCAAATGAATTTTTACACCATTGTTTAGGAAAGAAAGCTCTCGTAAGCGTTTTGCAAAAATATCATAATGATATTCAACATTTCCAAAAATTTCCTTGCTCGCCAAAAAATGTACTTCTGTCCCGTGGCGTTCTGCCTCGCCAGAAACAGCTAATGGCTTGACAGGAATACCCATACGAAATTCCATTTGATGAATTTTTTGATCTCGACGTATGGTCAAGTGTAGCCATTCTGACAAAGCATTAACAACGGATACACCCACACCATGCAACCCACCTGAAACTTTATAAGAGTTATCATCAAACTTGCCGCCTGCATGCAATTCTGTCATGACAATTTCAGCGGCGGAGCGTTTTAATTCATCATCTTGTTTAATACCCGTTGGAATACCGCGTCCGTTATCATGCACACTTACGGAATTATCTGGATGTAATATGACCGTGATTTCATTACAGTGACCGGCTAAAGCTTCATCAATTGCGTTATCGACAACCTCAAATACCATGTGATGTAAACCTGTTCCATCGCTGGTATCACCAATGTACATACCGGGTCTTTTACGTACTGCATCCAACCCTTTAAGAATTTTTATACTGTCAGAACCATAATCATTTTTATTCTGTGTTTTTGATTGATTACTAGATTTGTTTTCGCTCATTTGTCTGGGTAGTCTGGGTATTTAGTATAAAAAATAGGCTATGTCACAATTAAATGTTGAATTTGATTTAAGAATTCATAAAACCCTTATTAACCATTGACTTGATAGTCTCAATAATTAAAGTACAATTAGAGAGTTAACAAAAACCAATAGTTAATTGCGACATAGCCAAAAAATAGATGTTTGCGGAGTAGTAGCACTTCTTTTTTATTATAAATAAGTTATATTCTCATTGGCATGAGAATATATTTAAACTCTTTATTTTCAGGAATGGTGATTAAAATACTGCTGTTCGCATCGTTAAGAAAACACAGTATTTTTTTACTACTGATATTATTTAATAAATCGATTAAGTAAGTAATATTAAGACTGATATCGATTGTTTCATGTTCATATTGAATTTCGATTTCTTCTTGTGCTTCTTCTTGTTCATTGTTTTTACAAATAATTCGTAAATTACCACTTGAAATAATCAAATGTACTCCACGAAATTTCTCATTTAAATTAGAAAGGATAGAAACACGCTGTAGTGCTTGTAAAAATGTTAAACGATCTAAATCAAACTGTTTGGTATTCTGGGTAGGTATTACACGATTATAGTCCGGAAATTTACCATCTATTACTTTAGATGTCAGAATAACATTAGAAAAAGAAAAACGTATTTTATTTTGAATAAATTCAATCTTTACGGGTTCATCACTGTCATTAAGTAGTTTGGCAACTTCTAACACTGCTTTTCTCGGAAGAATAATCTCTTTTTTAACGTTTGATTCTTCTAAATTTATCGCTGAATAAGCCAATCTGTGACCGTCTGTTGCTGCACTTTTTAAGTATGAATCTTCTATTAATAATAAGAGACCGTTTAAATAATATCGAATGTCTTGATGTGCAATAGAAAATTGGGTCTGTTGCAAAAGTTTTTTAAAATCTTTCTGTTTCAAAGTAATACTTACTTCGGGCTCGGTTTCTTCTGATACTTTTGGAAAATCTTCGGCTGGAAGTATTTGTAAACTAAAGATACTTTTTCCCGCTTTTACCTGTAAATGATGTTCTTGTTGGATTAGTATTATTTCAGTATTTTCTGTAAGAGAACGTAATATATCCTGAAATTTCTTTGCAGAAACCGTTAATGAAAATGAAGGTTCTGTCGTAGAAGTATTCTTTAAGACTGTTTTTATTTGTATTTCAAGATCTGTTGTAAGGAAAGAAATTTCTTCAGAATCTTGTTGAATCAAAACATTAGATAAAATAGGCGATGTATTACGGTTTTCAACAATTCCAGTGACGGTTTGTAGTGGTTTAAGTAGTGTTTCTTTATTACTTTTTATTAATAGCATTTAATTTAAATATAATAATAACTAATAGACAGTTTCTAATTACTGTATATTTTATAATAGTTTATAAATATCAATAGAATAACATTTAATTTTAGTTTGTATAGATTGTTTATTTTTATCATATACTTTGTGGATAAAATTTCTGTTTGGGTAAATTAATGAGTTATCCACAAGTTATTCAATAATTATTAACCACGTAAAATATGTATCAGTGCATTAAAATCGCGATTGATAATCGGATCTGAAGTACGCAATTCATTAATTTTTCGATAGCCATGTAATACTGTTGTATGGTCTCTTCCGCCAAAAGCTTCACCAATATCGGGCAAACTTAAGGGTGTCAGTTCTTTAGCAATTGCCATCGCCATTTGTCGAGGTCGTGCCACAATTCGCGTGCGTTTTTTGGAATACATTTCAGATACTTTTATTTTATAGTAATCAGCTACCGTTTTTTGGATATTCTCGATTGAAATTTGACGGTTTTGTACTGCTAACAGGTCTTTGAGTGCTTCTTTAGCCAGATCGAGTGTTATTTCGTGACAGATAAAGCGTGAATAGGCCAGGACTCTTTTTAGTGCGCCTTCTAATTCTCTTACATTTGAGCGAATATGTTTCGCGATGAAAAAGGCAACATTCTCATCGAGTTGTATATTTTCTAAGGCAGCTTTTTTTAATAGAATCGCAACACGCATTTCAAGTTCAGGTGGCTCAACTGCAACGGTTAAGCCCCATCCAAAACGTGAAACAAGACGTTCTTCTAAACCAGAAATTTCTTTTGGGTAAGAATCACAAGTTATTATTACTTGTTTATGTGTTTCAATTAATGCGTTAAACGCGTAAAAGAATTCTTCTTGAGTACGATTTTTGCCACCAAAAAATTGAACATCATCGACCAGTAAAAGATCGAGCGTATGGTAATACATTTTAAATTTATCAAAAGCTTTATGTTGATAGGCACTGACAACATCTGATACATATTTTTCTGCATGGACATAACGAACCTTAGCGTGTTTATTATTATCCAACACAAAATTTCCAATCGCTTGAATGAGGTGAGTTTTACCTAGACCTACACCACCATAAATGAATAATGGGTTGTATGCTATCCCCGGCGATTCGGCTACCTGTATAGCGCCAGCCCGTGCTAATTGATTGGCTTTTCCTGTAACAAAACTATCAAAAGTGAAATTTGGATTTAATTGGCTTGGGTTTTTTTTATGGGGTATATGGGGTATATGGGCTATATGGGGTATATGGGGTATTACCGGGGTTGGTACGGAATCGATTTTTTGATTACTGGTTTGATTAGTATTCGTTTCTGTCTGATCGGCCAGTTTTAATATAAATTGTATTTCGGTAGAAAATTGTTTTTCTGCCATTATTTCAATATGCGAGATGAAATTATCTTTAACCCATTGTAAGACAAAACGATTAGGTGCAATCAATACTGCTTCGGTTTTACTGTTTAGTGAGGTGTCTAATTGTAATGGTTTGATCCAGGTATTAAATTGCTGAGCATTTAATTCTTTTTTAAAATGTTCAACACAAGATAACCAGAAAGTATTTATTGCCTGCATAATTTTAGATTCTTGTCAGTCTGATAAAAGTGTGAAACGGCAATACGCAGTGTACCAAAGCGATATTGTTAATCTTATATTTCAATGTTGTCTATAAGTCTCGTTTTTCCTAGCCACGCTGCGCCCAATACGATTAGATTATTATCATCCATTAATGCGGGTGTGAACGTATTACGTTGTTGTATTGCTAAATAATCTACTTTCCAGCCGTGAACGACCAGACTATTTGTGGCTTCTTCTTGCAATGATTCAAAATTACGATTACCTTTTTCAACTGCCTGTTTTATTAAAAGTAGAGACTGATACAAATAAGATGCTTTAATTCGTTCGGCCTCATTTAGGTAATGATTACGAGAACTTAGAGCAAGACCGTCAGAAAACCGAACTGTTTCACAAGCAATAATTTCAATGGGAAAATTCAATTGTTGCACCATTTCACGTGTAATTTGAAGTTGTTGATAGTCCTTTTTTCCAAAAATTGCTATCTGTGGTTGTACAATATTAAACAATTTTAGAATCACGGTTGTCACCCCACGAAAGAAACCAGGACGGAATTTTCCTTCCAGGATATTTGCTATGTGTGGTAATTCAAGTAGGAATGCTTGTTGTATTGGATAAAGTGTTTTTTCATCTGGTGCAAAAACAAAATCAACATCAAGATTTTTTAATAAGCGACAATCTTCCTCAAAAGTACGTGGATATTGATTAAAATCTTCATTTGGCAAGAACTGAAGGCGGTTTACAAAAATACTTACCACGATACAATTTGCTTGCTGTTTTGCTTTTCGTATCAGCGACAAGTGACCATTATGTAAATTGCCCATAGTTGGCACAAAAGCTATATCTAGTTTGTGCTTAAGGTTTGTACGTAGGGAAATAATATCAGTAATAATTTTCACAGTGAAGCCATTAACTAAAATCCGTGTTCTTTGCCGGGAAATTTTCCGGTCTTGACGTCTTTGATATAATTTGTAATCGCATTTTGGATACTATCTGTGCCTACCATAAAGTTTTTTATAAATTTAGCTTTTTTTCCAGGATAAATACCTAATATGTCATGAAGTACCAGTACTTGAGCTGAACAATCTGCCCCCGCACCAATCCCAATGGTAGGAATAGAAAGTGTTTTAGTAATTTTCTTAGCAAGTATAGCGGGGATGGCTTCCATGACAAGCATGCTTGCACCAGACTTTTCTAAAATAACAGCATCTTTTAGTAATTGTTTTGCTTCTACAATAGTTTTACCTTGAACTTTATAGCCACCTAGTTGATGGATGGATTGGGGGGTTAAACCGATATGTGCGCAAACAGGAATACCACGTTGGGTTAGAAATTTGATGGTATCTGCTAGGATATGTCCACCTTCTATTTTAACCATGTGGGCTCCTGCTGCGATCAGTTTGGCCGCATTCTGAAAGGTTTGCTCAGGTGAAAGTTGAAATGTACCAAAAGGCAGATCTGACATGATGAATGACTTACTTGATCCGTTTGCGACACAGCGGGTGTGATAGATCATATCATCCAGTGTGACGGATAATGTCGTAGTCTCACCTTGTAGAACATTACCGAGTGAATCGCCAACCAGTAGAATATCAATACCTGCATTTTCTAATAATGTGGCAAAAGAGGCGTCATAACAGGTAAGTACAGCGATTTTTTCAGCATTTTCATACATTTCGTACAAAGTGCTTTGTGTGATTCTCATATTTAAAATAATTGTAAATGACGGAAATAAGCGAACTTACTTCACATGTCTTCTTTGCATTAATCGTTTTTTTTCTGTATTTGTTCTATCCGTTGTTCTGGACATGCGGCCAATAGTTTGGCAATTGTGCCATATCCTGGAACATAACAATCAGGGGAAATTTCCAGAAGTGGCTGCAATACAAATGCCCGTTGAGTTATACGTGGATGAGGCAAGGTAAGTCCAAACGCTTGGTATTGTAGATCATCATACATCAAAATATCGAGATCAAGCGTGCGTGGTGCATTCAATGCCTTGCGTACACGTCCATGACGGCGTTCAATTTCGAGTAGTGCTGTGAGTAAATCATGCGGCGCAAGTCGTGTTTCAATTTGAGCCACCGCATTTATAAAATCAGGTTGATCAAGTCGTCCTACCGGTGCACTCTTATATAGAGAAGAACATATCAATAAACGTGTGTCAGGCAGTTGAGCCAGTTCATCAAATGCTTGATGTATGAGGAATATAGACTCTCCCAGATTACTACCCAATGCAACAAATGCCCGACTAAGCTGTTCTGTCGTATGCGCCATTAGACTTATTGTTTTATTTTATATTGGTAACAGTTTGATTGGGACTTATCTCGACTGTTTTCGTTGGTTTGCGTCTTTTTCTGCGTTTCTTTGGTGTTGCTTGCTGCGTGAGCATTAATTCTCGTTTGTCGTTGCTGGCACTATTAAATGTTTTCCACCATTGTCCTAATTCCTTATCTAATTCACCACTTTCGCAGCGTAGCAACATGAAATCATAAGCAGCACGGAAACGTGGGTGTGCGATTAAACGAAAGGGTTTACGTCCTACACATGCTTGAAAGCGAGGTTGCATGGCCCATATCTCTTGTATTACTGCGTCAAAACGTCGTGGGATGGCAAGTTTTTTATGTTGAATCGAGAGTATTTCATCCATCGCCTGATACAGTGCAGGTAGCGGTTTTTCTCCTGATGCTTGGTGTCCGTTCCAGGCTGCCAGTACCTCGTGCCATAAAAGCACGGCAAACAAAAATCCAGGAGAAACACGCTTATTCTGTTTGATACGTTCATCTGTATTTTTGAGTGCGAGAGTTATAAACTTTTCGCCTAAAGGTTGTTCCAATATAACATCCAGCATGGGAAGCAGACCGTGGTGTAAACCGCGTGTACGCAAGTCCACCACACAAGCCAAGGCATGACCAGATATCAGCAATTTCAGCATTTCATCAAACAGACGTGATGGCGGAACATTTTGTAGTAACGGTGCCAAGTCTCCAATGGGTGCGGCCGTATCTGCATCAATTTGCATTTCAAGTTTTGAGGCTAATCGAACTGCCCGAAGCATGCGGATGGGATCTTCACGATACCGTTGAATCGGAGGGCCAATAATGCGTAATCTTTTTTCTTTGATGTCGTTATAGCCATTTAGATAATCATGGATTTCTTCATTGGTCGGATCATAGAAAAGTGCATTAATGGTGAAATCGCGTCGTACAGCGTCTTCTTCTTGACTACCAAATACATTGTCGCGCAAGAGGCGACCATGCTGGTCTTTACTAGAAATATGCTTGCTATCATTATCGGATGAATGACCACGAAAGGTGGAGACTTCTACTAAATCAGCGCCACACATGACATGAACGAGACGAAAGCGGCGACCAATAATACGTGATCGACGAAATATAGCATGGACTTCTTCGGGTGTTGCGTTTGTCGCGACATCATAGTCTTTGGGTTCTAAACCGAGTAATAAATCGCGCGTTGCGCCACCGACAATAAACGCAGAAAAACCTGCTTTTTGTAAGCCAGTTGTAACTTTCAGTGCACAAGAATTGATTTGATTGCGGCTGATACCATGTCGTTTATATGGAAGAATGCGCAACTTGGCGACAGAGTCAGAAGCGGATGCACCACGACTAAAAACTTTATGGAAAAATTTTCGGATCATTACAAAATACTAAAGGTATCAGCTGTGGATTATACACATGGGATTAATTTCGGTACGAAATACGAATATTATGGCTATGTCACAATTAAATGTTGAATTTGATTTAAGAATTCATAAAACCCTTATTAACCATGGACTTGATAGTCTCAATAATTAAAGTACAATTAGAGAGTTAACAAAAACCAATAGTTAATTGCGACATAGCCAATATTATCCATGCTCGTTTTTCCAAATTAAATTATTTACCGTCTCAAGTGAGTTTTCCGACAAGCTAAGATTGTAGACTTAAGTTAATTAAAAATATTTCATTTATAATCAGTTGATGTAAACAGTTGAAGCCAGCCGATAAGCCGGGTTCTGTCGTGGACAGTCATTCCTCTAGGCGTACAGTTACCTGTGCGCTCAAGCAACCTACCCGCAGGCTCTGCGAGCAACATCATAGCCTGCCTATTTGGTTTTGCTCCAGATGGAGGTTACCGCGTTTCACCGTAACTAAATACGCTCGTCTCTGTGGCCCTATTCCTCACCTCACGGTGGTCGGTCATTAGCCGACATCTTGCTCTGTGGAGCCCGGACTTTCCTCTTCCCATGCTCAAAAAGAGCAATAGGCAGCGACTGTCTGGCCAGCTTCATTGTTTATTCTATCACCAGAACACGATTAAGTTTGGACTGATACGGTAGGAGCTTTATAACAATGTGTTTATTTGTTTTAAGGTTTCTTCGTCCAACTCACCTGCTTCGGCACTAAGACGCAATCTTGACATTAGGTAACCGTGATACGCTTTGGCTAGATCCCGCTTAGCAGAATAAAGTTGTTGTTGTGCATCTAAAACATTTACCTCCGTTCTCACGCCAACCTCCTGTCCCAGAGTAGTTGAATCCAGTTGACTTTTGCTGGAGACAACGGCTTGTTTCAGTGCTTTTACTTGTGCGATCCCGTTGGTGACGTTAAGATATTGTTGACGTACCTGCAGAGCATTGTTACGTCGCGTGTTTTCCAGATCATGTTGTGCGCGATCACGGTTGGCGATGGCTTCTCGGACTTTGGATTGTGTGCCAAATCCTTCAAAAATTGGCATGTTAACCTGAATTCCGATTGATTTTGAAGTCAGGTCAATTCCCCGACCAGTAATGGCACCACCAACGCCCGATTGGTCACTATACTGTGCCACTAAATCCAGCGTTGGGGAGTGTTGTGCCCAAGCTCTTTTTACTTCTTTGTCAGTAATATCGTAAGCAGCTTGCTGTACTTTTAGAGTAAAGTTTTTATCTTCAGCAACCTGTACCCACTCTTCCATACTTGCATATTTTAATTTAGTTAAATTGGCAGTAATTTCTTTTGCACCAGCAAGATGTTTTGGAAAACGATCTATAATTCTCTGTAAGGATCGTTTACTGATTTCTAAAGCGTTACGTGCGGCAATCTGCTGTGAGATAGTAAGGTCAAAGCGGGCTTGCGCTTCATTCGTGTCAACAATCGTTGAGATACCTACTTCAAAATTACGTTTAGCTTGTTGCAGTTGTTTGAGAATCGCATTCTTTTGAGCTTCGGCTACTTCTATATCCACTTGGGCGTTCAATACATCAAAGTACGCTTGAGCTACACGCAGAATTAAATCCTGTGCAGCAATAACAAACTGTGAGTCCGCTTGTGCGACTTCTGTTTTCGATTGTGTGTAGATTAAAAAATTTTCAATACGAAAAATAGGTTGGGTTGCGGTAATGACAATGCCACGGTTTTGGATAGTGACGGCCGAACCCAAGTTCGTATCAATTCTCTGGGACTGACGGGTAAAAGAAAGTGCTACATTGGGCAGTAATCCAGCGCGCCCCTGCGGTATTTTTTCTTGCGCAACCTGATATGCAGCACGCGCTGATCTGTATTGTGCATCCTGTTCCAATGCCTCATGGTAGATGTCCATCAAGTCAGCAGCGTTAAGCGGGGTATATAAAGAAATGCCAATAATTAATATATTTATATATTGCAGGAATTTCATTTTAATTTTCGACAATATTGTTTTGTAGCTGATGAGATCCCAGTAATAAATTGATCGCTAATGTCTAAAACAAACTTAATAATCAAAAGGTAAATCTTCCTGGCTGTTGTGCATTTATGAGGGACGAAACACAAGTTTCAAATAATGTGGTTGAGCGATATACATCGGGTGCGTCACAGGTAATCAGTTTTGCCTCCATTACAGGTTCCTCTCCAACGATTACAAACATACGACCACCCGGATTGAGGTTTTTCTGAAATGCTTCAGGTAGAACGGGCGTGGAACCAGTTAATACAATCACATCATACGGCCCATGCTTAGGCCAGCCCTGTGCCGCATCACCGAGTTCCATAGTTATGTTGGATATATTAAATACCAGGAGATTTTTTTCTGCCATGGCTTTAAGTTCTGGCACAATTTCGACGCTGTAAACATGTGCACCTTTCTCAGCTAATAGCGCAGTCTGATAACCACTTCCACTACCAACTTCCAGAACTTTCTCCGTTTTTTTTATCTGTAATTCTTGTAGGATACGTGCTTCCATCTTGGGCGCCAGCATTACCTGTCCGTGGCTCAACGGGATTTCCATATCAACAAAAGCCAAGGAGCGATACGCCAACGGAACAAAATCCTCTCGCCGTAATTTATATAATAATGCGAGAATGCTTAAATCCAGTACATCCCATGGGCGGATTTGTTGTTCCACCATGTTAAAACGAGTTAGTTCAAGATTCGTATCAATGTTCATATTAATTTCATTAATTAGAGTAACAGACTTGCAATTATTTCATATTTCTATTAGCTTCACAGCATCAGCTAGGGGTCCATTTGCGGAATTTTCCAAAAAATTGGTGAGACAGTCCCTTAATACCTGACGCGGATAATGCCGCCGTAGGGAAGCTGGGACTAATCCTCCCGCTCTTTATGGCATCTTAAGGAGCATATTATGAGTATCACAGTTTTAAACCAAAAAGATTTTTCAAATACGACGGCTGAAGTAGATAAAGCCGCCGTCAAACCATTACCCAACTCACGCAAAATATTTGTACAAGGTTCGCGGCCGGATATTCAGGTACCCATGCGTGAAATCAGTCAATCGGATACAACTGCCAGCCAGGGTACAGAAAAAAATCCACCCATATGGGTGTACGATACATCTGGTCCTTACACAGACGCTTCTGTAAAGATCGATATTCGTTCCGGATTACCGGCATTGCGCGACAACTGGATTGAGGAACGTGATGATACCGAAATTTTATCTGGTCTTAATTCAGCGTATAGTCAGGCGCGCTTAAATGATCCCGCGCTTGCCGACATGCGCTTTAATTTAAAGCGCCAGCCACGTCGCAGTAAGACGGAAAAAAACGTAACACAAATGCATTATGCGCGCCAAGGTATTATTACACCAGAGATGGAGTTTATTGCCATTCGTGAGAATCAGAGCTACGAAGCGTTTCATGCACATAATCAGGAAATATTCACACGTCAGCACCCTGGACAGGACTTTGGGGCATCGTTACCCAAAAAGGTTACACCTGAGTTTGTGCGCGATGAAGTCGCACGTGGACGCGCGATTATTCCTGCCAACATTAATCATCCAGAATCTGAGCCTATGATTATAGGCCGAAATTTTCTGGTGAAAATTAATGCCAATATTGGCAATTCCGCATTGGGTTCCAGCATTCAGGAAGAAGTTGAGAAAATGACGTGGTCTATCCGCTGGGGTGGTGATACGGTTATGGATCTTTCTACTGGCAAGAATATTCACGAAACCCGCGAATGGATTATTCGTAACAGCCCGGTTCCGATCGGTACCGTACCGATTTATCAGGCGCTAGAAAAAGTAGACGGTAAATCAGAAGATCTGACCTGGGAAATTTTTCGCGATACTTTGATTGAGCAAGCAGAGCAGGGTGTGGATTATTTTACCATCCATGCCGGTGTGCGTTTAGCTTACGTGCCCATGACCGCAAAACGCTTGACGGGTATTGTCTCACGGGGTGGTTCCATCATGGCGAAATGGTGTTTGTCACATCATGAGGAAAGTTTTCTCTACACACATTTTGAAGATATTTGCGAGATTATGAAGGCCTATGATGTCAGCTTCTCGCTGGGAGATGGGCTGCGTCCAGGGTCTATTTATGATGCCAATGATGAGGCACAATTTGCAGAACTGAAGACACTGGGTGAATTGACTAAGATTGCCTGGAAGCACGATGTGCAGGTCATGATCGAAGGCCCTGGTCATGTCCCCATGCATCTCATCAAGGAAAACATGGATCTGCAATTAGAACATTGTGATGAAGCACCTTTTTACACACTGGGTCCACTTACCACAGATATTGCCCCAGGCTATGATCACATTACTTCAGCCATAGGTGCCGCCATGATTGGTTGGTATGGCACCGCAATGCTGTGTTATGTGACGCCTAAAGAGCATCTGGGTTTACCGGATAAGGATGATGTGAAAGATGGCATCATTACCTATAAAATTGCTGCGCATGCCGCAGACTTGGCAAAAGGCCATCCGGGTGCACAAGTGCGTGATAACGCATTGTCCAAAGCACGTTTTGAATTTCGTTGGGAAGATCAGTTTAATCTCAGCCTGGATCCCGACAAAGCACTACAGTTTCATGATGAAACTTTGCCACAGGATGGTGCAAAAGTAGCGCATTTCTGTTCCATGTGTGGTCCGCATTTTTGTTCCATGAAAATTACTCAGGATGTGCGTGATTATGCGGCCAAGCAAGGTTTAACTGAGGACGAAGCGTTGCAGCAAGGCATGGATGAGAAATCTGAAGAATTTAAGAAAATCGGTGCTGAGATTTACAGCAAGTTATAATTATGTATTTTAAAAAGGCATTGCGATAATCCGATATGGATCTGGTTCTATTAATGAAGGCGCTGATCCTTGGTATTGTCGAGGGATTAACTGAGTTTTTACCGATTTCTTCTACGGGTCATCTCATATTAGTGGGTGATTTACTGGATTTTAATGATGCGCGCGGAAAAGTTTTTGCCATAGTGATTCAGTTGGGCGCAATCCTGGCTGTGTGCTGGGAGTATCGTGCCAAGATTGGTGAAGTGATCATGGGCATCGGTTCAGACAAAACAGCCAATCGCTTTGTCTTGAATTTATTGATTGCATTTATGCCTGCAGCAATTCTGGGTTTGTTGTTTATTGGTGTCATCAAGCACTACCTGTTTAATCCCGTGTCAGTAGCCATAGCATTAGTGGTTGGTGGGGTGATGATTTTATGGGCCGAACGCAGGGATCATGTGATTGAGATTGAACAAGTTGACGACATGGATTGGAAACATGCGCTCAAAGTTGGCTGTGCGCAATGTTTGGCGTTAATACCGGGGACCTCTCGTTCTGGTGCTACCATTATCGGCGGCTTATTGTTTGGTTTGTCACGCAAGGCAGCGACCGAGTTTTCGTTTTTTCTGGCCATTCCCATCATGTTTGCCGCCACCTTTTATGATGTATATAAAAATCATAAAATATTAGTGTTTGATGATTTGGGCATGTTTGCCGTGGGTTTTATTGCCGCATTTATCAGTGCATTATTGGCGATACGCGGCTTAATACGTTTTGTCAGCAATCATGATTTTGCTGTCTTTGCTTGGTATCGAATTATATTTGGAATAATTATCTTGGTGACAGCCTATTCAGGGTTAATTGCCTGGTCAGAAACTTAACCCTGCACCCAAGGCAGTCCGGCCACCTTCCAACCCGAAATGGTACCGCGATGACCTGTTTCATCTTGATCCCCTTCAAAGCCCTCGAGAATATTGTAACAATCTGAAAAATTAGTTTGGCTGGCAAGGGTCGCAGCATAATCAGAGCGGGCACCACTGCGACAGATGAATAGTACGGGTGCCACTTGTTCTATCTGGGCATTGAGTTGATCCAGGAAGCTCGGATTGAGTTGCATTTCAGGATAAGCACGTAATTCAATCTCCACGGCACCTGGAATACGCCCAACCCAATCCAGTTCAGCTTTTGAGCGCACATCCACCAGTTGAGCCCCCGGCACTTCCTGTAGTAATGTGTATGCCTCACTAGGAAGTAATGCACCACGATAGGGTAGATTCATTTCTTGAGCACGTTGTTGCGCTCGTTCCAGTATTGTTGAGGTGTTTTCCATGGGTGTGTTTTGGTCGTTGTAATTGGAAAAAATGATGTAGGGTCTTGACCGAGCATCATCATAATAGGTGATTAAATTTTAAAAACTACAATATTATAAACCCGATGGAAAAAATTCGTTTATCCAAACTCATGTCTGAACAAGGTATCTGCTCACGTCGTGAAGCGGATCGTTATATTGAACGTGGTTGGGTGTTTGTGGATGGGTCACGGGTTTCTGAGTTGGGTACAAAAATCTTTCCGAGACAGAAAATCAAGCTGGACAAAGCAGCCCAGGCACAACAGCACGGCTATGTCACGATTCTGATCAATAAACCCATTGGTTATGTTTCGGGACAGCCAGAGCCAGGCTATCAGCCTGCTGTTACGCTGATCACGCGAGAAACCCAGTTTTCTGATAAACAATCGCCACAACGCTTTAGTCCAACACATTTGAAAAATCTCGCACCAGCGGGACGGCTGGATATTGACTCACAAGGCTTGTTAGTCATGACACAAGATGGCCGCATCGCCAAGCAGCTCATTGGTGCTGATTCTAAAGTCGAAAAAGAATACCTGGTGCGCGTAGCCGGAACATTACCCAAAGAAAAACTGATATTATTAAATTATGGTTTGAGCCTAGATGGACAAACATTAAAGCAGGCGCAAGTAAGCTGGCAGAATCAAGATCAACTGCGTTTTATTCTGCATGAAGGCAAGAAACGCCAGATTCGCCGCATGTGTGAATTGGTAAACTTAAAAATTACAGGTTTAAAACGCGTGCGTATTGGCAAAGTAAAACTGGCTGACTTACCGGAAGGAAAGTGGCGCTATTTACGAGAAGGAGAGAATTTTTTATAGGTTTGTTCTGTTAATTTCATGAAAAATAGGTTGTCAATAGCAAAGTCGTATAACAGAATCGTATTCAACTTGTGATTCCCCGTGGTCTTGCCACGGGGATCTAATTAGTCTTTAGAA
>CAXBGL010000051.1:0-15912 GCA_963975255.1 uncultured Nitrosomonas sp.
TACTCTATCCTCTCAAGAAATAGAGTCTCCTGTAAACCCGGGGGAATTCATCTTGCATTTAAGTTAGCGTTTCTATCAATATCCAAAGTTATTCCGAAAAAAACTCGCGTGCTTTACCCATCCAGGACTTAGCACGGGGACTATGTCGCGAGCCATCTTTCTGGCTAATGGCTTCTAGCTCATTGAGTAGTTCCTTCTGCCGCTCTGTCAATTTAACGGGTGTCTCCACCACAACATGACAGAGCAAATCACCGTTAGCATGGCTGCGCACCCCTTTAATCCCTTTACTACGCAGTCGGAAAATCTTACCCGTTTGAGTTTCTGCCGGCACTTTTATTTTGGCATGACCTTCCAGTGTCGGTACTTCAATGTCTCCGCCAAGTGCAGCAGCACTAAAACTGATTGGAATCTCACAATGCAAATGATCACCATCCCGCTGAAATACAGAATGCGCTGACTGATGGATCACCACATACAAATCACCGGCGGGGCCTCCATTAACACCCGTTTCCCCTTCACCAGACACGCGGATACGATCACCATCATCAACACCTGCGGGGATTTTTACTGACAATGTCTTATGCCGTTTAATACGTCCAGTACCATGACAAGGAGCACAAGGGCTGGTAATGGTTTTTCCACGGCCCTGACATTTGGGACACGTTTGCTGGATTGAGAAAAATCCCTGCTGCATTCTTACCTGACCGTGACCATTACAAGTCGCGCAAGTCTTGGGTGATGTACCCGGTTTTGCACCATCACCATGACAGGTATCACATTTATCCATTGTGGGGATACGAATTTTGGTTTCGGTTCCACGTGCTGCCTGCTCCAATGAAATTTCCAGGTTATAACGCAAATCCGAACCACGATGAATATTGGAATTCCCACCACGCCCACCAAAAATATCCCCAAAGATATCCCCAAAAGCATCACTAAATCCTTGCGCTCCACCACCTCCTGCCGCATTGGCTTCCACACCTGCGTGACCATATTGGTCATATGCTGCGCGTTTATTGGCATCAGTCAATATTTCATAAGCTTCCTTGGCTTCTTTGAACGAATCTTCCGACTTAGTATTCCCGGCATTACGATCCGGATGATGTTTCATCGCCAACTTGCGGTAGGACTGTTTAATTGTACTTTCATCGGCATCACGGCTGACACCGAGTACTTCATAAAAATCGCGCTTACTCATAGTTATTTCCTGCTACCGTGATGTTAGTTATATCGCTTTAGTTTAAGGATACTCTTGGCTTTCAGTCAAACACCAAAACGCAGAGTACACGGAAGAACGCTTACTCTGCGTTCATTCTGCATCTCTGCGCCTTGGCAGTTCAAACAAAAAAGCTATTTTTTGTTTTTAACTTCTTCAAATTCAGCATCGACCACCTCACCTTCTACTGGCTTTTCACCTTGATTAGATGATGTTGATCCCTCTGCATCAGGTTGGGTTTGCCCGGCTTCTTGTTCCTGTTGCTGATACATCTTCTCCGACAACTTTTGCGAAGCTTCTGTCAAAGCTTGAGTTTTTGCGTCAATTTCATCTTTACTGTTTGCTTTGAGTGCATCTTCGGCATCTTTCAGTGCAACTTCAATTTTGGATTTTTCATCACTATCCAATTTGTCGCCATGTTCGGCTAAGGTTTTCTTTACCGTATGAATCATGGCATCGCATTGGTTACGACTGGAAACAAGTTCTAATACCTTATGATCTTCTTCGGCATGTGCTTCCGCATCTTTTACCATGCGTTCTACTTCCTCATCCGACAAACCAGAACTTGCTTGGATTTTTATTTTATTTTCCTTACCTGTGGCTTTATCTTTAGCCGACACATGCAGTATGCCATTCGCATCAATATCGAACGTTACTTCAATTTGCGGTACACCACGTGGCGCTGGTGGAATATCACTCAAATTGAATTGTCCCAAGCTCTTATTTCCCGACGACATCTCTCGCTCACCTTGCAACACATGAATTGTTACGGCAGTCTGATTCTCATCCGCCGTAGAGAATACTTGCTGTGCCTTAGTCGGAATCGTCGTGTTTTTCGGAATCAGCTTAGTCATGACACCACCCAGAGTCTCGATACCCAAAGACAAAGGTGTGACATCCAACAACAACACATCCTTGACATCACCTTGTAACACACCACCCTGAATGGCTGCACCGACTGCAACTGCTTCATCTGGATTCACATCCTTACGTGGTTCTTTACCAAATATTTCCTGAACTTTTTTTTGTACCTTTGGCATGCGTGTTTGTCCGCCAACCAAAATAACATCATCAATATCCGAAGCAGATACACCCGCGTCTTTCATAGCGACTCGGCAAGGCTCGACAGTACGTTCAATCAACTCCTCAACCAAGCTCTCTAATTTGGTACGGGTAATTTTAATGGCTAAATGTTTAGGACCCGATGCATCAGCTGTAATATATGGCAAGTTGACTTCAGTTTGTTGACTTGATGACAATTCTATTTTGGTTTTTTCCGCAGCATCTTTCAGTCTCTGCAGTGCCAACATATCTTGTTTTAAGTCGATACCACTTTCTTTCTTAAACTCTTCAACCAGGTAATTAATCACACGCAAATCAAAATCCTCTCCACCAAGGAACGTATCCCCATTGGTCGCCAGTACTTCAAATTGATGTTCACCTTCTACTTCTGCGATCTCAATAACGGAAACATCAAAGGTACCGCCACCCAAATCGTATACAACAACTTTACGGTCGCCTTCTTTTTTATCCATACCAAAAGCCAGTGCCGCAGCCGTTGGTTCATTAATAATACGCTTTACTTCCAATCCAGCAATGCGCCCGGCATCTTTGGTTGCCTGACGTTGCGAATCGTTAAAATAGGCAGGAACAGTGATGGCAGCTTCCGTAACGGGCTCACCCAGGTAATCCTCAGCTGTTTTTTTCATTTTCATCAAGATTTGTGCTGAAACCTCTGGTGGGGCTATTTTTTCACCCCGCACCTCGACCCAGGCATCATTGTTATCTGCTTTAATGATGTTATAAGGCACCATCTTGATATCTCTTTGCACCATATCTTCATCAAAACGACGACCAATAAGGCGTTTTATCGCAAACAAAGTATTCTTGGGGTTCGTAACCGCCTGACGCTTAGCAGAAGCACCCACTAAAATCTCATTATCTTCCGTATAAGCAACAATAGAAGGCGTCGTACGCGTACCCTCAGAATTTTCAATTACTTTGGGTTTGCCGTTTTCCATAACGGAAACACATGAATTGGTGGTACCTAGATCGATACCGATAATTTTTCCCATAACTAGATCCTTGTAAAGATTAATTCTGTCTATTAACTGCTCTGAATGTGGAGATGTTTACTGAAATTTCAAGTGTCTTTAGCTTTTGAAACAGATACAAGTGCTGGACGGATTATCCGATCATGTAACTGATAGCCCGTTTGCATTACCTGCACCACAGTATTCGGTTCAAGATCAGAATCTACCGTACAGATGGCTTGATGCAGATGGGGATCAAATTTCTCTCCCTTTGGATTGATTACCTTGATATTGAATTTATCAAACACAGTCGTTAGTTGTTTAAGCGTTAATTCCATACCACTCTTAAAATTTTCCACATTTGCATTTTCAACTGTCAATGCTGCTTCAAGACTATCCATAACAGTCAGTAGCTCGGTAGAAAAATTTTCTACCGAATATTTGTGCGCATTGGCAATATCTGTCTGTGCGCGTTTACGTATATTCTCTGTATCCGCTTTTGCACGCATCCATGCGTCATGATGTTCCGCCGCGTTCAATTCGGCTTCTTTCAACAATTGTTCTAAATTGGGCATCACTTCCACTTCAGGGTTGACTGCCGCATCCCCGGAAGTTTCTGGTGTGTTCGGTTCACTTGTACTTTCTGTTGATTCAGGTTGACTGGGTTCTGGATTCTGTGGATTATTCATTGCGCCTCCTAATTTCTGTCCGTTAAATATTGGGATAGCTTTTCTGAATTTCAAGCGAAAGAGAATAAATAACTGATGATTTATTCTGGATCCGATGAATTATGAGATAAAATCTTAATCTTTTATATTAAGATTTTCTTTTTTTTAATAGTAGACTGCCCTTACCAAAACTCACAATAATGCGATAAAAAGCTGTAGTTATCAAATATCCTTTTATGAATTAGTCGGCGGTTCCAAAGCTTAACGGGCACATTAAGACATCACAACACATGACAGAATTAAAACAACAAGATAGTGAATCACCAATAAAGAATGAAGCGCAAACGGAACCACTGAAAACGATTGAGATAGATGGTCACAGCATTACCATGCTTGGAACGGCACATGTTTCAAAAGCCAGCGCAGATAAAGTTCAAGAATTAATCACTACTGGAAAATTTGACGCGGTCGCTGTTGAACTCTGTCCCAGTCGTCATAAGGCCATTGTTGATCCAGATTCAATGGCCAAAATGGACTTATTTCAGGTTATTAAAAGTGGTCAAGCCAGTATGGTTATTGCAAGTTTAGCGCTGGGCGCCTTCCAACAACGCATGGCAGACCAATTTGGTATTGAACCCGGTGCCGAAATGCGTATTGCCATAAAAGATGCACAAGCAGCCAAATTACCTGTTGTATTAATTGACAGAGAAATTGGCACAACACTTAAACGAATTTATCGTAATGTCCCCTGGTGGCAACGTATCAGTTTATTTAGCGGCCTAATTGCTAGCATCATTACTAAAGAAGAAGTCAGTGCAGCCGAGGTGGAGAGATTAAAAGAAGGCGATGTACTCGAGAGCACTTTTACCCAGTTTGCAGAAGATGCAAAAGATTTATTTCTGCCACTTATTAGTGAGCGTGATGAGTACATGTCCGCGCGTCTGTTAAAAGAAAGTAAAGAGAACAACTACCAACATATACTGGTAATCATTGGTGCCGGACACTTGAGTGGAATGACTCAACAACTTGAAAACAATCGTATCAGCAATCCAGATGAAACAATCGCTAAACTTGACACAATCCCAAATGCATCAAATTGGTTTAAGTATTTACCCTGGATTGTGGTTGTATTGATTCTAGCTGGTTTTGCTATTGGCTTCACACGTAGCCCTGAAATTGGAACGGCTATGCTGATTGATTGGGTGCTGATAAATGGCGGGCTCTCAGCATTGGGTGCAGCCATTGCCTTTGCCCACCCTTTAACTATTATGGCTGCATTCTTCGCAGCGCCCTTAACATCACTCAATCCAACTATTGGCGCTGGGATGGTGGTTGCTGCTGTAGAAACGTTTTTACGCAAACCTAAAGTGGGTGATTTTAATCAGCTTAGAAGTGACACAACCAGTTTAAAAGGCTGGTGGAACAACCAGGTAACACGAATATTACTTATTTTTCTACTCTCGACGCTCGGTTCTGCCGTTGGCACTTATGTTGCCGGCTTTAGAATATTTGAGCGATTGAGTAGTGGTTAATCAAATGGTCATACTCTAACGCAAATCAAATAACATCAAGATGCCATCATTTATAGTCGTACCTCATGTTTGGTTTTTTTGAGCGCCTGATCAACCCATTTCCGCTTGAACACCCTACTGAACCGCCCAAAGGTTTATACAGATTCTGTCGCCATTACACCCGAGGAATTGAATCCTACCTAGTTTTAATGGCGTTATTGACAACCTGTCTGGCCATTAGTGAAGCTTTGCTCTATGGTATTTTGGGTCAAATGGTAGATTGGCTGGCAGAAAAGAATTCACAACATTTTCTTGAGGATGAATGGCAAACCTTATTGGCGATGTCACTCTTTATCCTGGTGTTCATCCCTATCTTAGTCGGGTTACATTCGCTGGTGGTACACCAAACATTAATGGGTAATTTCCCAATGATGGTGCGCTGGTTATCCCATCGTTACCTGTTAAATCAGAGCTACACATTTTTTCAGCATGAATTCAGCGGCCGCATCGCTACCAAAGTGATGCAAACAGCACTGGCAGTTCGCGAAACCGTGATGAAACTGCTCGATGTCATGCTCTTCGTAACAGTCTATCTCATTACGACCTTATTGCTTGTTGCTAACGCCGATCTGCGTTTGTGCTTACCCTTGCTCACCTGGTTGGTTCTGTATGTGGGTATCCTTTTTTATTTTATTCCTCAGTTAAAACAGATTTCAACCTTACAAGCAGATGCACGGTCACTCATGACCGGGCGCATCGTCGACAGCTATACCAATATTATTACACTCAAGCTATTTTCCCAAAGCAACCGTGAATCCACGTACGCAAAAGCAGGTATGCGTGAATTTATGTCCACAGTCCACCCACAAATGCGCTTGGCAACTTGGCTTAACGTATGCGTCTGGACTATCAATATGTTACTGGTATTTGCTACCGGCGCACTCGGCATCCATCTATGGCTTAACGATGCCATTGGCCCAGGAGCCATTGCCATTGTGCTAAGCCTGGCAATACGTTTGACTGGTATGTCACACTGGATTATGTGGGAAGTAAGCAACCTATTTGAAAATATCGGTACGGTACAAGATGGTTTGAATACGCTATCTAATCCACAAAATGTCGTGGACTCACTGGATGCTCAAGACTTAAAGGTCCAACAAGGGGTAATCAATTTTAATCATGTCACTTTTTCATATGGTCAAGAAGACAGCAAGGAAATCAGCCATAAAAATATTTCAGAAAATAGGGTCATTTTCAATCGCCTTCATCTGCACATTGCAGCCGGCGAAAAAGTAGGCATTGTCGGTCGTTCGGGTGCCGGAAAATCGACATTTGTGAATTTATTGTTACGCTTTTATGACGTGCAACAAGGTAGCATCACGATTGATGGACAAGATATTCGTCAGATAAGCCAGGATAGCTTACGTGCCAACATCGCCATGGTGACACAAGATATTTCTCTATTACATCGCTCTGTACGCGACAACCTATTATTTGGCAAACCCGATGCCACCGAAGCACAAATGATCGAAGCTGCAAAACAGGCTCAGGCACATGAATTTATCCAAACACTTATGGATATCAAAGGCCGAAAAGGCTATGAAGCACACGTAGGCGAACGCGGCGTCACACTCTCAGGCGGCCAGCGTCAGCGTATTGCGATTGCGCGTGTATTATTAAAAAACGCACCCATCCTGGTATTGGATGAAGCAACCTCCGCACTTGACTCAGAGGTAGAAGCCAGTATTCAGCAAAGCCTGTACCCGCTCATGCAAGGGAAAACGGTGATTGCCATCGCACACCGTTTATCCACCATTGCCGCTATGGATCGTCTGATTGTATTTGACAAAGGCCAAATTGTTGAACAAGGCCGCCACGCCCAATTAATCGCCAACAACCAACTTTATGCCCAACTATGGAACCACCAATCGGGGGGGTTTTTAGGCTTTTTGGAAACCGAATAAACAGAAAGCACAAGATATGCTGTCAAGTCCTAATCAAACCACTTTGTGCAATGCCATCAAATATGAATTGAATGGCTAAAGCTGACAGCAGAATCCCCATAACCCGAGTAATGACGTACATCCCTGTGACACCAAGAAGTGATTGAATTTTACTAGCTAAAAGTAGCGCAACAAAGGTAAAAAACAAAATAACCAGCAACGATGCAATCACAATTACTTGTTGTGTCAGGTCTCCGCCTGTATTCGCCATTAATAGAATGGCCGCACCCATAGCACCAGGACCTGCAATAAGTGGTGTAGCTATCGGAAAAACGGAAATATCCTGCTTCAATGCGGCCTCTTTTTCTTCTTCGTCCGTCGTCGAAACGCCACCTGAAGAACGTGCAAAAACCATATCAATTCCAATTAGCAACAACAAAATACCACCAGCCGTTCTCAACGCAGCCAGGGATATACCTAGACCGGCCAAAAGCAACTCCCCGACCAATGCGAACATCACCAGAATTACTGTAGCAATCAACGTCCCACGAATGGCCATCGAACGTTTATACTCTGGCGTTCCTTTTGCCGTCAACACAGCAAAAATAGCAGCTACGTCAAGTGGGCCGATCGTTGCAAAGAAAGTTGCAAGCGCTATGCCTGTGGTTTCAATCATAGAACATTACCAAAGAACAGATAGATGGGGAAAGACTGAGTCGCAACAATGTCGCCAACGAACCAAAACTATCACCTAATCGCGACGTAACTAACCCAAAATTTTCAACGCAATGAAAACACTGACTACATAGAGTAAAAGCGAATTAAAAGCAGAGATATCATATCTGATAAAATATACAACTGCTCTGAGCCTATTTGTATACGAGCTCTGAACTATTACTTATATTAGAATTGAACGACAAACTCTTTATCCTGGCAGCGATGTTTCTTCACAAAGAACTGGGGAAACTCCTCTGCTGGAACAGGCTTACCAAACAGATAACCTTGAGCATTGATACAACCCTTTGCAACAAGGCAATTCTTTTGCGCTTGCGTCTCAACACCTTCTGCGATCACATCTAATTTTAGACTTTTGGCCATGGCAATAATGGCTGAAACAATTTCAGCATCATCGGCATCATCTAATATATCTTTGACAAAGGATTGATCAATTTTTAATATATCCAAATCCAATTTTTGCAGATAACTTAAGGATGAGTAGCCCGTACCAAAATCATCGATAGAAATCTGAATCCCTTTATTTTTGAGCTCATTCAGCACTTCATTACTTTTTATAGCATCTTTCATCAATGCTCCTTCTGTTATTTCTAGTTCGACATACTCTGGAGACAAATTAGAAGCCACAATTTGATCAAGTATTCTTTTGGCAATGCCTTTTTGATTAAATTGCTTGGGAGAAACATTTATTGCCACTCGGATTGGCTGGTAGCCTTCTAGTTGCCATAATCGGTTTTGTTTACATGCTTCTTTAATTACCCAGTCAGTAATTACATCGATCAGCCCAAGTTTTTCAGCAAGGGGTATAAATACCACCGGTGATATCATGCCATCTTTTGCATGATTCCAGCGCATCAATGCTTCGGCACCAATCAATTCTTGCGTCACAATATTAAATTTAGGCTGATAATAAAGCATAAAGTCCTGCTTGATCACAGCACGCCTCAATTTTGCTTCCAGATCTAATTCAGTCAACAGATTCTGATTTATGTCCGCTGCATAAAAACGATAGGAATTTTGACCGCTTTTTTTGGCGCAATACATGGCTGCATCCGCATACTTTAATAATTCTTCCGCTTTTAATTCATCCGTTGGATACAGACTAACCCCAATGCTGGAACTCGCATAAACCTCTTGTGTAGTCAAACCAAAAGGGGATTTCATTATGTTTAAAATCTTGTCAGCGACCTTTTCCACGTCTGTATGAACTACTACATCTTCTATAATGATGGCAAATTCATCACCACCCAAACGTGCAATCGTATCGCCATCTCGTACGCTATGCTCAAATCTATGCGCAACCTGAACTAACAACTCATCACCCACATTGTGGCCTAACGTATCGTTAATTGTCTTAAATCTATCCAGATCAATAACAAGTAACGCTACCAACGTTTTATTCCGCTTTGCTCGAATGAGCGCTCGACCAAGTCGATCCCAAAACAATGTTCGATTTGCCAAACCAGTCAGACTGTCATAACTAGCCAAGTAATTCAGCTTTTGTTCATGAAGTTTACGTTCAATGGCATAATCGATTGCCCGGCCGATTAAATACCCATCTCCCTGTCCTTTTATTAGAAAGTCCTGTGCCCCCAATTTTACGATTTGCAAAGCAAGTTCATTGTTATCTAGTCCACTCAGTACAATAATCGGAATTGACTGGGTGTGTTCTTGAATTTTTAGGACCGCCTGGATTCCGTTTGAATCAGGCAATGTCAGATCAGTCATGACAACATTAAATTCTTCTGCACCCAAACAATTCAAGCCATCACTTAATGTACACGCTGAATTGATTTGATACTTTCTAGGATAAGCCGTATTTAACAACTCCTCCAAAAGACGACTGTCACCAAGATTATCTTCGATCAATAAAATTTTTATCGGCATGAATTTATCTAAATGGGCTATAAGATCAACTTTAAACTTAATATTACAAGAAATATATCGGTCGTATCTTCAGAAAACTTAAGACATGAATTAATGGGTCTGTCTCGAAATAGGGCGATAAACTTTTTTCACAAGTTAATCACATATGCACAGTACAAAAACTGGATAATAGATAAACTAAGTCTCAGAAAACATTAATCTGTTCCCGGTAAGGTAAAATAGAAACTTGATCCTTGACCATATACTGACTCTACCCAAAGTTTACCGCCATGCGTGTCAACAATGCGCAGACATAACGCAAGACCAATACCCGTCCCTTGGTATTGGGATGTTGTGTGCAAACGTTTAAATATTACAAATATTTTCTCAAAATACTCAGGATAAACAACCCCGTGGCAAGACCACGGGGAATCACAAGTTGAATACCGATTCCATTATCCTTGATACAGAATTGCCATCCATCATTGACCTGCTGCGCTGAAACATGTACTTGGTTATTTCTGGTGGGTTCGCAATACTTCACAGCATTACCAATCAGATTCTGGAATAATTGGCGTAATTGTCCGGCATCGCCACTGACCACAGGCAAGTCATCTTTACTAACAACCGTCCCACTTTCTTTGATTGCCATAGTCAAATTATCTAAAGCACCCTGGTACAAGTCATTCGCATCAACAGGCTCTTTCTTGATGGATTGAGTACTCAATCTTGAAAACATAAGCAGATCCTGTATCAAAACCTGCATCCGTTTAGCACCATCAACCGCATAGTTGATGAATTCATTCGCATCCTGATCCAACTTATCCTGATATCGATTGGCCAACAATTGAGTATAGCTGGACACCATACGCAAAGGCTCCTGAAGATCATGTGATGCCACATAAGCAAATTCTTCCAAATACTGGTTAGTTTTTTTAATTTTTCTGCGTAATTTGTTAGTATTTCTAGTTGCCTCTTGTTTTCCGAAATATCAACGACACTTGCAATGACTTTAGAATGCAGACCTAACTTAATGGGATTTAAACCTATTTCTACGGGCAGCGTCCGTCCATCTTTTGTACGTGCATAAAGCTCACTTCTTGCTGCCATCATTCTTTGTTCCGGGCGCTTGTTATAATCCTTCCTGTATTGTAGATGCTGCTGTATAAATTTCTCAGGAATGAGCATTTCAATATGTTGACCAATCAATGCATCCCGGTCGTACCCAAATAACTCACACAACGAATCGTCAGCCAGCTCGATAACACCCTGGGGGTTTATCATGACCATCGCACCGGGTGCTGCATTAAAAATTAAATTTAGATTACGCCACGAATCTTCCAGTATTTTCCTGGAAGTGATATGACCAATACAAAAAAAGGTAATTACCCATAAAATAAGTACTGAAACGATTCGATTGATAATCGCGTTAGAATAAACATCCGACACAGACGACAGATAAAATCCAATAATAATTAAGGCGCTGTCCTAGATAACGCAATTATGTGTTATCTAGGATGGTATGAGAAAGAGTAGATTAAGTTGGTCTAAGCAGGTGCGGTTGATTGAACATTTTGTGAGTGGTTCGACGGCACGATGTACAGCCTCGCTAGTTGGCGTGAACAAGAGTACAGCAGCCTATTATTTTCATCGGTTGCGTGAGTTGATTCTGTATTCTCAGAAGCGGGAAGCGGATGCAGTCTTAGGCGGCGAGATTGAATTGGATGAATCGTACTTTGGCGGTTGTTGCAAAGGGAAACGTGGCAGAGGATCAGCAGGGAAAGTTCCTGTATTCGGCCTATTAAAGCGGAGTGGCAAGGTCTATACGAAGATTATTCCTGATGCGTCATCAGCTACATTGATGCCCATCATTGAACGCAAATTGATACCTGACAGCATCGTCTATACAGATTGCTGGAAAGGTTATAACGCATTAGACGTGACTGATTTTAAACATTACCGAATCAATCATTCAAAGCTGTTTGCAAGTAAGACAAACCACATCAATGGTATCGAAAACTTTTGGTCACAAGCGAAACGTCATTTGCGTAAATTTAACGGTGTTCCCAAAGAGCATTTTCCACTATATTTGAAGGAATGTGAGTGGCGTTTTAACAACCCAGATCCTAAACAACAATTATATAAATTGAAACAATTGGTTAAGAAAAATTTAAACTAGTTATCTAGGACAGCCCCTTACTTAAAACGAACACATTCTTGCTATAAGCCAGTCAAATTATGAAACAAACTACAGAAACTTTAATAAATGCGACTATTAATGGTAAATCTATAAGCGCACCTGAGCGTTTATCCGTTATTCAGGCGTTATGGCATTCGGGCTACCCAAGGATAAAAAGCGTGGGATGCCTTGAGGGTGTTTGCGGCACCTGCAGGGTATTGGTGCGCAGGCAAAATTCTCAAACTATTACTACAGAACTAGGTTGTCAGGTGCTTATAGAGGAAGGCATGCACGTTAGCTTTTTAGCTTTTCCAACGCCTGCACAGCAACATTACAAACTAGAAAATATTCGTAATTCATGGGAAGTACAGGACAATTTCCATACGATTTTTCCGGAAGCGGAAAATTGTCGGCACTGTGGTGGTTGCAATACGACTTGTCCTAAAGGGATAGATGTCGAAAAAGCCGTGGTTCTTGCTGCCAAGGGACGTTTTAGAGAAGCCGGTGATCTTTTCATAGAATGCGTGCTGTGTGATCTTTGCCAAAGTGCCTGCCCTGAAAATATCGCCCCAAATCATGTTGGCATTTTTTCTCGTCGAGTTACTGCTCACCTGCATACACGCCCATCTAATTTAATAAACAGACTTGAGCGAATACGTAAGGGTGAGCTGAGCGTCATCATTTGATTCTGTGATAGAAAAGTTTATATGACTAAAAATATTCCTTACCAGGAAGCATTAGCTAACTACAAGGCCGTCTCTGAAAGACCTTTGCCTGAAGTGAACTATGAGGGGCTGCTTGAAAACTTTCACCCGGATTATTTCAAAGACGCCTGCGTTCAACTTAAGGTTGGCGCGAATAAGGGCGATATTTGCCATATTCAATTAGCCAAGATGTTACAGGCTGATGCACGTATTGATGAGGCCGACCTTGCGGGCGCGCAAGTCATGGAAACAGATATATTGATTATTGGCGGTGGCGGTGCCGGATGTGCTGCCGCACTAACCGCTGCAGAGACCGGTGCCCGTGTACTTATCGCAACTAAATTACGTTTAGGCGACAGTAATACCGTTATGGCTGAGGGTGGGGTGCAGGTTTCTATAGAAAAAGAGGATACGCCACAGCAGCATTATGATGATATTTTGCGAAGTGCGGATAGGCCGGTAGATAAAAAACTTGTCGCTGAGATGGTAATGAGTGCGCCCGATGTTATTCGTTGGCTTATCCAGCAGGGCATGCAGTTTGATCTGGATGAATACGGTGATCTGCTTACACGAAAGGCTGGCGGAACCACGGCCCCTCGAGTGGTCTATTTCAGGGATTACACCGGTCTTGAAATGATGCGAGTGCTAAAGGAGGCGGTGCGTAGCAGTGAAATTGAGGTGCTGGATTATGTGCCTACAGTAGAGTTGTTGTCCGATGAGGATGGTCATTGTACAGGCGCTGTGCTGTCATCTTTACATGACAATCGTTATAAGCTGGTAAAAGCCAAGTCTGTGATCATTGCCACGGGTGGAATAGGTCGTTTGCATTTGAATGGTTTTCCTACATCAAACCACTTCGGCGCAACGGGTGATGGGCTGGTGTTAGCATACAGGCTAGGTGCGAAGCTGCGGGATCTTGATTCATTTCAGTATCATCCATCTGGCCTGGCGTATCCGCAGCATTTATCCGGCACGTTAATTACCGAAGGTGTTAGATCTGCCGGTGCATACTTATTAAATGCTCAGGGAGAACGCTTTGTTGATGAGTTACTACCGAGAGATAAAGTCGCTGCGGCAATCATGCGTGAATGTGCAGAAGGTCGTGGAGTAGATGCAGGGAATGGTATAAAAGGCATCTGGATTGATACTCCTGGTTTAGAGCTTAATAATCCCGGAATTTTTAACGCTCGATTTCCCAAATTAATTAAATTAGGCAAAAAGTCCGGCACAGACCCGCGTAAGCAACCATTGCTTATTTATCCAACACTTCATTATCAGAATGGTGGCGTTATCATTGATAAGCATGGGCAAACAAATATTCCAGGCTTGTATTGTGTCGGTGAAGTGAGTGGCGGCATTCATGGACGTAATCGCTTAATGGGTAATTCTCTTCTGGAGATAATAAGTTTCGGTCGCAGAGCAGGCATCCATGCAGCCAAATACTCACCAAGAAAGCCCTTTGGACAAATCACTATTGAACATTTAAGTCGATTGCGCAGAGAGCTGATGCTTGCCGATATGCCAATGGACACAAAAGGTCCTATGTTATTTCCCGCCTATGCAAAGTTTGAAACAGATTCAGATTATTCCGGACTACATAAGAATACAAAAGAGTAAATAATGGAAAAGCGGCTTAATCAGGTTTTATTGCACGAAAATAGCAGAGTGGGTGCAGACTATACACTCTGGAAAAATGGCTGGGGTGGGCAGGGCCTAAAAAATGCTATGGACAATCGTGCCGATATTATTTCAAACATTAAGGATGCAGGTTTGCTTGGTCTTGGCGGCAGCGGTTTTCCGACATATATAAAATGGCAGGCCATTGCTGACCAGGCAAATGCAGAAAAATATTTAATATGTAATGGCAATGAAGATGAGCCGGGTACATTTAAAGATAGAGTGTTATTAGAAGAAACACCATTTCAGGTGATTGAAGGAGCAACAATTGCAGCATTAGCCTGCGGTATAAATAATGTTGTTTTTTATATTAATCCTCACCTCAAAACCTGCCATGAAGTTATGCAAATTGCCTTGGCAAAATGGCTTGATTCTGAAATTTGCAATAATGCTTTACAGCAGGGCTTAAATTTAAAATATACAATAGTCGCCAGTAGTGGACATTATATTGCTGGTGAAGAAACCGCCGCCATTGAAGTAGTAGAAGGTAAGTTTCCTTTTCCAAGAGGTAAAGAACCGCGTCCGACTACTTCAGGTGTTCATGGTTGTCCCACCTTAATTAATAATATAGAAACGTTATGTAACGTCCCGCATATTTTGCGTAAAGGTGTGCAATGGTATCGTGATTTAGGCATAGGTGAAGCGAACGGTACAAAAATATACAGCTTGAGTGGTGATGTGCTTTCACCCGGTGTTTATGAATTACCAATGGGCACACCCTTAACGGAGCTTATATTTAAATATGGGCAGGGTATGTTGGTAGGCAAACAACTGAAGGCAGTATTTACCGGCGGCCCATCGAATACCATCCTGACTGAAAAAGATCTGGATGTTAATTTGGACTTTAAATCTGTTTCAGAAAGACGTTCAGCGCTTGGTACAGGTGCAATGATTGTGGTCTCACGTGGTACAGGTATTGTTAAACGCGTGGCGCAGTATGTCGATTTTTTTGCGGTAGAATCATGTGGCCAGTGCCCCGCTTGTACAACGGGCACATACTATATGTCCCAATTGCTAGATGAAATAGATACGGGAAAAGGCTCACAAGCCGATCTGGATAGTCTGGTTGATTTATGCAATATTTTACCGGGAGGTGGGCGTTGTCAATTGTTGGATGGTGCTGTAAAAGTTGTAGATAGTTCGCTTTATCATTTTCTAGATGAGTATAAAGAAGCATTAATTGACGACTCAAATTAAAAAAATGAGGTACTGACAACTTAACTCCCGAATATGAATAATCTCGGGATGAATACCTACAAACGTCACCGGTTCCCACCGGAAATTATCAGCTACGTAGTCTGGCTGTATTATAGATTCAACCTCAGTCTGAGTTAGGCCCGATTTTATGGACGGATAAGTTGATGTTATTTTATCAACTTA
>CAXBGL010000052.1:0-15877 GCA_963975255.1 uncultured Nitrosomonas sp.
GCGCGACATGTATCGATTGTCATCAGAACCTGGTACATGAAGAAGCACCGATGACAGACTTAGACGCGAGTTTGGCGGCGGGCAAGTTAGTATTAAAGCCTGATGAAGACGAGGACGAGGACGAGGAAGAAGACGACGAAGAAGATGAGGAAGAAGAAACAGAAGAAGTCGACGAGGATACTGCTGAAGATACTGAAGAAAGTGATGAGGAGCAGAGTGACGAAGCCGATGACGACCAGGATGACGAAGAATAATTAGAGCCATCTTTGTTATTTAAAAAAATTACAAGTGACCGACTAAATCTAATAACTCTTCTAGCATTGAATCTAGATTTTCAATTATTTATTTTATAAGTGTAGAAATTTGAAGGGGGTGATGTATTTGTATTAATCGAATGCGTCGCCGTTACCTGAGACGAACAGTACTTAGAAATCTGATTTACTTAGGATGGGTGATTGAAGAAGGAAACAGGACTATATGTTTTGATTCAATTAGAATTGAATGACCCGCCTAAGTGGCGGGTTTTTTTATTTCGATGAGGTAAAAATGTTGAGTCATTTTCCAAAAGCTGATGTCATTTGTATTCATAGGAAGCGAGATTATTTCATAGCAGCCTTTACTTTCTTTTGTGTTGCGTTTAGTTTAGTTATTGATGGGTATTATAGAATAGAGATACAAAATGAGTTGGGCGTTATTGCATGGATTTTTCTAATTGCCCTATTGTTTGGTGAGAATAAAGAAATAAGGATGCAAGTGATGATTGCTGTTGCATTTGCCACGGCAGGCGAGCATTTTGCTTCCATTTATATGGAAGGATACACGTATCGGCTTGAGAATGTACCGCTCTATGTTCCGCCTGGTCACGGAATGGTTTATTTAACGGCAGTTGCATTGGCTCGTTCTGGATTTTTTCTAAAATATGCAAGAAGAATTGCCCTGTTTGTAGTGATTGTATGTGGTCTATGGTCAATTTGGGGGATAAGTGGTTACCCGGATCATGGTGATCAAGTTGGTGCAGCGTTGTACTGTATATTCTTGATTTATCTTTTTAAAGGTCGTTCGCCGATGGTTTATCTTGGCGCATTTTTTATAACGACTTGGCTTGAAATAATTGGTACGGCTGCTGGAACATGGAAGTGGGCGACTATCGAACCAGTTCTGGGATTGACTCAGGGGAATCCACCGAGTGGTGTAGCCGCTTGGTACTGTTTGGTAGATGCAGTCGCTATTGGCTGTGCACCTATATTTTTAAATGGTTTGCGTAGAATTAATGTTTGGTATAAAACAAGCACAAATTGAAATAGTGTTAATTAATGTGAGTAGATCTTCTCTTGCAGATAGTTTTGTTGTGTATCTGTTTGCCCATCAAAGCGAGCTATGGGAAAATATAAATATTAATTTATTTTGATGTTCATTTAATGATTTTCTTATTCATTTGTGGTTTTTTGGTAAGTGGAATCTAAGCGTAAGTGTGATGCGTTAAGTAAGTATCACTTTGAGATTTCTGAGTACATAAATATTAAATAGTAAATAGAAAAAACTTTATGAATTTAATGACTTGTGTTTTTATTAAAATATTAATTGTTTTGAAGGAATTCTTGTGACAGTCATTCGATTGCCAGATGGTTCGGAACGTACCTTTGATCAACCAGTGACCGTTCTGGATGTTGCCTCATCGGTTGGATCTGGGCTTGCACGTGCTGCGCTAGCAGGCAAAGTAAATGGCAGGCTGGTAGATGTATCTAGCCATATTGAAGGTGATAGTGAATTGGCGATCATTACCGAAAAAGATGCAGATGGATTAGAAATTATTCGTCATTCCTGTGCACATTTATTAGCACATGCAGTGAAGGAACTGTTTCCTGAAGCGCAGGTTACTATTGGGCCAGTCATTGAAGATGGGTTCTATTATGATTTTGCCTATAAGCGTCCTTTTACACCAGAAGATTTGACAGCTATTGAAAAACGAATGCTTGAGATCACTAAACGAAATTTGATTATTGAAAGAAGGGTGTGGGAACGTTCTGATGCAATTGGTTTTTTTAAAGACCAAGGAGAACATTACAAAGCTCAAATCATAGAGTCGATTCCTGGTGGAGAAGATGTCTCGCTTTATTCGCAGGGTGATTTTACTGATTTGTGCCGTGGCCCGCATGTGCCGACTACTTCTAAACTCAAAGTATTCAAACTAATGAAGGTTGCTGGAGCATATTGGCGTGGGAATTCTAATAATGAAATGTTGCAGCGGATTTATGGTACAGCATGGACTAATAAGAACGACCAGAAAGCTTATTTAACTCGTTTGGAAGAAGCTGAAAAACGTGATCATCGTAAACTTGGTAAGTTACTTGACTTGTTTCATACTCAAGAAGCTGCTCCTGGTATGGTATTTTGGCATCCGAAAGGATGGGCTTTGTGGCAGCAAATTGAGCAGTATATGAGAGATATACTCAGTTTCAACGGTTATCAGGAAATACGCACTCCCCAGGTTCTGGATAAAGAATTATGGGAACGCTCCGGACATTGGGAAAATTTCCGTGAAAACATGTTTACGACGAACACAGACGAACGTTGTTTTGCAATCAAACCGATGAACTGTCCTGGACATGTCCAAGTATACAGTCAAGGTTTAAAAAGCTATCGAGATTTACCGATAAGATTGGCAGAATTTGGTTCGTGTCATCGAAATGAGGCATCTGGCGCATTACACGGTATCATGCGTGTCAGAGCTTTTACACAAGATGATGCGCATATTTTTTGCACGGAAGATCAGGTGCAGACAGAAGTTGTACAATTTATCGATTTGCTGAAGATTGTTTATGCAGACTTTGGATTTAAGGAGATTCTGGTCAAGCTTTCTACACGGCCACAAAAACGTGTTGGCTCTGAGTTACAATGGGATAAAGCAGAAGCTGCGCTAGAAGCTGCATTAAATCAGAAGAAACTTGACTGGGAACTACAACCTGGTGAAGGCGCATTTTACGGCCCTAAAATAGAATTTTCATTAAAAGATTGCATTGGGCGTGTCTGGCAGTGTGGCACATTGCAGCTAGATTTTTCTATGCCAGAACGATTAGGTGCTGAATATGTAGCAGAGGATAATACCCGGCAAATACCGGTTATGTTACATAGGGCAGTTTTGGGTTCTATGGAGCGGTTTATCGGTATTCTTATTGAAAATTATGCAGGTGCGTTTCCATTATGGCTTTCGCCTGATCAGATTGTCGTATTGAATATTTCACGTGGACAGGTTGATTATGCTCGCGAAGTTGCCGATAAATTAAATCATAATGGTATTAGAGCTTGTTTAGACTTGAGAAATGAGAAAATAACCTATAAAATCCGGGAGCATAGTTTACAGAAGCTACCGTATCAAATCATTGTCGGTGACGAAGAGGTACGCACGAAGATGGTTGCCGTACGTAATCGTGCGGGTGTTGATCTGGGTCAAATGACTGTGCATGCTCTGATTGATCGCCTTAAAGCAGAGGTGTTATCGAGGGCGGAAATAAATTAATTTTTTTAATAAACTTGGAGAATTGCCATAGCTCAGGGAAAAGCAGCGCGCATAAATAATGAGATAGATGTGCCAGAGGTACGTTTGATTGGTGTAGAGGGAGAGCAGATAGGAGTTGTGACACTTTCTGACGCAAATTCCTTGGCGGATGAAGCTGGCGTAGATTTGGTTGAGATTGCACCAACAGCAGAGCCACCAGTTTGTCGGTTGATGGATTACGGCAAGTTTCGCTATCAGGAAAGTAAAAAGAAACATGACGCGAAGTTAAAGCAGAAACAGGTTCAAATTAAAGAAATTAAGTTTAGACCCAATACTGATGATGGTGACTACAATATCAAGCTGCGTAACCTGACTAGTTTTCTTAATGAAGGTGATAAGGTTAAGATAACACTACGTTTTCGAGGACGTGAGATGGCACACCAGGAATTTGGCGTGCGTTTGTTAGAACGAGTTAGAGATGACCTAGAACCGATTGCTGTTGTAGAGCAATTTCCAAGAATGGAAGGGCGACAAATGGTCATGGTATTGTCGCCGAAGAAGAAAGAAGTAAAAGTGACCAAGCCAAAAGAGGTAAAATCAGAAGTTGTTGTACCTGATTCTACGACAGCTTCTTAAGTTGTAAATTTAAACGTGAAGTGTACACAGTACACAACGCGTAATAATAAGTGATCGCTGGGTTTTAGAAGTGTTCCAATTAGGAAACACCTAGCTTCATGTTAATGAGGAGTTGTTATATGCCCAAAATGAAAACAAAGCGGGGTGCCGCGAAGCGCTTTAAAGTAAGGGCTGGTGGAAGCATTAAGCGTGCACAAGCCTTTAAACGTCATATTCTGACTAAGAAGACGACCAAGTGTAAGCGTCAGTTAAGGGGGATTGTTAGTGTTCATCCTGCTAATGTAGCGTCTGTACGCGCTATGTTACCTTACGCATAAGGGAACACTATGTCTAGAGTAAAACGTGGTGTGACTGCGCATGCACGTCACAAGAAGATATTAGATTTGGCCAAGGGTTATCGTGGTCGCCGAAAAAATGTTTACCGTGTAGCAAAACAGGCTGTGATGAAGGCTGGTCAATATGCCTACCGGGATCGTCGTCAACGGAAACGGCAGTTTCGTGCTTTATGGATTGCGCGTATTAATGCGGCCGCACGTGAATGCGGTTTATCTTACAGTGTATTTATGAACGGTTTGAAAAAAGCAAGTATCGAAGTGGATAGAAAGGTACTCGCTGATTTGGCGGTATTCGATAAGCCCGCTTTTGAGAAAATCGCTGAGCAGGCTAAAGCCAGTTTGGTGGTATAGCTGGTAAGCAAAAAAGAAGATGAGGGAGGCCAGGGTGGTAATACCCGAGCCTCCCTTTTTCTTGTGTAATTTTTGTAGTCAATTCTATTTTAAATTTATATGAAAGATTTGGACGATTTAGTCAGCAAAGCGACGACCCTACTGGAAAGTATAGAGGATGCTGCTGAACTTGAGCAGGTCAAGGCACGTTATCTTGGTAAGGGTGGTGCATTGACAGAGTTGTTAAAAGGATTGGGTAAGCTTCCCGCAGAAGATCGCCCTGCTATGGGTAGCCGGATCAATCAAGCCAAGAATCAATTGGAAGCAACGCTCAATCTCCGTCGTGACGCGATTCAAGAAAGAAAAATGGAAGCGAAATTAACGGAAGAAGCCTTGGACATAACATTGCCTGGAAGGGGTTTGGGCGTAAGTGGTCTGCACCCGGTGACGCGAACACTTACGCGTATAGAATCTTTATTTAACTCAATAGGTTTTTCTGTCGCGTCCGGCCCTGAGATAGAAACTGATTTTTATAATTTCACGGCACTGAATATTCCTGAAAATCATCCTGCACGTGCAATGCATGATACCTTTTACATCGATAATGGTGATTTGTTGCGGACGCATACATCACCCGTGCAAATTCACTATATGCAGAACCATGAACCACCCATAAAACTGATTGCGCCAGGGCGTGTTTATCGTTGTGATTCTGATGTAACCCATACGCCAATGTTTCATCAGGTAGAAGGTTTGTGGATCGACGAGAATGCAAATTTTGCGGCGCTGAAAGGTGTACTCGCAGATTTCATGGAACATTTCTTTGAACGCGAAAATTTGCCTGTGCGTTTTCGTCCTTCTTTTTTTCCATTTACAGAACCCTCTGCAGAAATGGATATCGGTTGTGTTATGTGTAATGGGGAAGGGTGTCGTGTATGTAGTCATACGGGTTGGTTAGAAGTCCTTGGTTGCGGTATGGTGCATCCTAATGTTTTAAAACATGTTGATATTGATAGTGAACAATTCATTGGTTTTGCTTTTGGTATGGGTGTGGAACGAATGGCCATGCTGAGATATGGTGTCAATGACTTAAGACTTTTTTTTGAAAATGACTTGCGTTTTTTGAAGCAGTTTAACTAATATTAATAACCTTGTCTGATCTGGTAAAAATAGACGCTTATGAAATTTTCTGAAAACTGGTTGCGTACTCTAGTTAATCCAGCTTATTCCAGTGATGAATTGGGCCATTCCCTTACTATGGCTGGATTGGAAGTGGAAGGTATTGAACCTGTTACTTCCATAGCCTTTGATAAAGTGGTGGTGGCTGAAGTGCTTTCTGTTGAGAAGCATCCAGCTGCAGATCGTTTAAGTATTTGTTTGGTGAATATTGGCGAAGCAGAGCATGACTCATTACAGATCGTTTGTGGGGCACCCAATGTCTGTGTGGGAATAAAAGTACCTTGTGCGTTGGTTGGTGCGCAACTATCAGATTTTGTTATCAAGAAAGTAAAATTACGTGGTGTGGAATCTTTTGGTATGCTGTGTTCAGCCAAGGAACTGGGTTTGAGCGACGCAGTCGAAGGTTTATTGTCGCTGCCTGTTGATGCACCAACAGGTGCGGACTTTCGAGAATATTATGAGCTTGATGATAAGCTCTTTACGCTGAAGCTTACGCCCAATCGTGCAGATTGCCTGGGTTTGTTTGGTGTGGCACGTGAAGTTGCAGCCATCACTTCAACTGACTTTATGCCATTAGAGATTGAACCAGTTCCAAGTGATATCAATGATATTTTGGCAGTTCATGTGGCGGAGCCAGAAGCTTGTCCACTTTATTGTGGTCGGGTAATGCGCAGTGTTTGCCTTGATGTGTTGACCCCATCATGGATTGCTCGGCGTTTAGAACGAAGTGGCATACGCGCTGTCAATGCAGTTGTCGATGTAACCAACTATGTAATGTTAGAAACGGGTCAGCCAATGCATGCATTTGATTTTACAAAGATAATTGGTTCAATCCAAGTGCGTTATCCTAAATCGGATGAGCATATACAATTACTTAATGGTGAACACATTAATTTAGATTCCGATATGCTATTGATTGCGGATGAAAGTGGCCCACTTGCACTAGCGGGAATTATGGGTGGTAGTGATAGTGGTGTAGAGCAGGGTACCACTGATGTTTTCTTAGAAAGTGTATTCTTTAATCCTAATGTAATATGTGGAAAATCTTTTCGCTTAGGGTTTACTTCTGATTCAGCACATCGTTTTGAGCGCGGCGTGGATTTTGCAGCCACTCGAGATGCATTAGAGCGCGCTACGAGTCTAATATTGTCAATTTGCGGTGGAAAGACAGCGCCTGTTATTGAGGTTAAAAGTACATTGCCACTGCGTACACCAGTTAATGTGCGTGTCGATCGAATAAAGCGAGTACTGGGCATTAATATTGATAAGAATCGTGTCGCTGAATTCTTTAATCGTTTGAGATTTGATTTTTCTGTTGATGAAGAAGTGTTTTGTGTCACACCGCCAACTTATCGTTTTGATCTTGTAATTGAAGAAGATTTTATTGAAGAGCTAGCACGATTATATGGATATGATCTTATTCCAGCTAATTCTCCACAAGCAAACTTGGACATGCTGCCAGTGTCTGAAACAAGTCGTTCTGTAGCACAGTTAAAGCAATTCCTGACAATACGAGATTACCAGGAAGTGATTAATTACGCTTTCGTAGATGCAACATGGGAAGCTGATCTTGTTGATAATAAGAATCCGGTCATTTTACAAAACCCCATTGCCAGTCAGATGAGCGTGATGCGAAGTAGTCTAATTGGTGGATTATTATCTAATCTTCAATTTAATCTTAATCGAAAGCAGACTCGGGTTCGTTTGTTTGAAATGGGTTGTTGTTTTGCGAGAAATGATAAGACTGATTGTGCACAGATAGAGTATTTGGCAGGTATTTGTTATGGTGATGTTGCCCCTGAACAGTGGGGTGAGCCGGCACGCAGTGTTGATTTTTATGATGTTAAAGCTGATATCGAAGCTATATTTTGGCCGAAAGTGATTACTTTTGAAGTAACCGCCCATCCTGCGCTACATCCTGGCAAGTCTGCACAAATCCTTCTTAAAAACAAGCGTGTTGGCTGGATGGGTATGTTACATCCTCGTTGGCAAAAGAAATTTGATTTAGCAAAATCTGCCATATTGTTTGAGTTGCATTTGGATGCTTTGGTCACAAAATCGATACCGGTTGCAAAAGGAATCTCTAAATTTCCACTCGTGCGGCGCGATATTGCAGTATTAGTTGATAATCAAGTCAGCGTACAGGCTCTATTAGAGCGCATGCTTGCTGAGAATCTGACGATCATTTCAGAAATTACTTTGTTTGATATTTACCGTGGAGAAGGTATGGATGGCAGCAAAAAAAGTCTTGCATTCCGTGTGTTGTTACAAGATACTGAGAAGACTTTAACTGATGAAGAGGCGGACGCCGCAATTAATTGTTTGATAACTGTTCTAGAGAAAAGTTTCGGTGCAGCGTTACGCAATTGATACTTGTTTTAGTACATATACGGCAGTTCAATTGTGTGGCGCGAACTTGTAGTACGGTAATCTAGCGTAATTTTTTAAAAAATTAGTACATTTATATGTATCAGCTACGAATAAGTTCTTTTAAAAGATGCGGTAGCATAGTCATTAAGTAAAATCTTTAATCACTATAGCTAAATAAATTGATAACTAAGTGGAGCAGAGTATGGCATTAACGAAAGCTGAATTAGCAGATCTGTTATTTGAAAATGTAGGACTTAATAAGCGTGAAGCTAAGGATATGGTTGAATCCTTTTATGACGAGGTACGTGTAGCGTTACAAAATGGTGAAGGTGTCAAACTTTCAGGTTTTGGTAATTTTCAATTACGTGCCAAACCACAACGCCCCGGAAGGAATCCCAAAACAGGTGAAGAAATTCCTATTACTGCGCGGCGTGTCGTAACGTTTCATGCCAGTCAGAAACTGAAAACAATGGTAGAACAAAACTATCATGGAAAACAAAAAGCCAAATGATGTTTTTCCGCCTATTCCTGCAAAGCGTTACTTTACTATTGGAGAAGTAGGTGTGTTGTGTGGTGTTAAGCCCCATGTGTTGCGTTATTGGGAGCAAGAGTTCACACAATTAAGGCCTGTCAAGCGTCGAGGCAATCGTCGCTATTACCAACACCAAGAAGTACTTTTGATTCGCCGTATTCGTGAATTGCTCTATGAGCAGGGTTTTACCATTAATGGTGCGCGTAATCGATTAGGCGAGTCTAATGCTGAAGTTGAAACCGAGGCAGTATCTGCTGCTATGGTTTCAAACGCTTCATCCCTTTCATCTGTTGACCTGGTTAATCTACGGAGTGAGATAAAAAGTGTTGTGTCACTCCTTCTTTCTTGATTGGTGATATATCTCTCCTGATAGTTTCTAATACTTGGGCTTGTTTGTTATAATTTCCTATTCGGGGCGTAGCGCAGCCTGGTAGCGTACTTGCATGGGGTGCAAGTGGTCGGAGGTTCGAATCCTCTCGCCCCGACCAGTTTAAACCTAATGGTTTTCTTATATAGTTTTTAGATGTAACAGGCGCTGAGTTAGCGTGCGGTCTTGTTGGTTTGGGAACTAATTAATTATCTTAAAGTTTTTAAAATGCGCATATTACTCAGTAATGATGATGGATATTTTGCGCCAGGTATTACTTGTCTAGCTGAAATGCTTGCTAGTGTTGCAGAGGTAATTGTGGTTGCACCAGAGCGTGATCGGAGTGGCGCTAGTAACTCGTTAACATTAGACCGACCGCTAAGCTTACATAAAGCGCATAACGGTTTCTATTATGTTAATGGGACACCAACAGATTGTGTTCATTTGGCGGTAACAGGGATGCTTGATATCCTTCCAGATATGGTGATATCAGGAGTCAATAGTGGCGCTAATATGGGAGATGATACGATTTACTCTGGTACCGTTGCTGCGGCTACTGAAGGGTTCCTACTAGGTATACCTTCTTTAGCTGTATCTTTAGATGGTGCTTTAAATGGAAATTTTTTGACAGCCTCACGTGTTGCAGTAGATATGGTCAAGCGTTTCAATAAAAGAAATATCTGTACGCCCGTGTTATTGAATATCAATGTGCCTGATATTGAGTACCAGCAATTAGAAGGAATTGAAGTAACTCGGTTAGGCCGCCGTCATAAGGCTGAACCAGTAATTAAATCACAAAGTCCACGTGGGGATACAATGTATTGGGTTGGTGCAGCAGGTGCTGCACAGGATGCGGGTGAAGGTACAGATTTTTTTTCTGTACAACATAACCGAGTTTCCGTAACACCCTTACAGCTTGATTTAACTCGATACGATCAATTAGATATCGTAGCTGAGTGGCTAAATTATTGACAGATCGTTTGTGATACTGTTAGTGAAAAGACTTTTTATGGATACGAATTGGTGAGTGTGCATCATTCTGGAATTGGTATGACTTCTCAACGAACGCGTATGAGGATGATTGAGCGTCTGCGTAAGCAAGGGATTGCCGATGAAGTAGTATTGTCAATCATGAGCACGATTCCTCGTCATGTTTTTGTAGAGGAGGCACTAGCAAGCCGTGCCTATGATGATGTTGCTTTACCCATAAATTTTGGACAGACCATATCAAGCCCATGGATTGTCGCGCGAATGAGTGAGTTACTACGATCCAATTCAAATCTTGATAAGGTACTTGAAATCGGTACAGGTTGTGGATATCAGACTTCAGTTTTGTCACATCTTGCACGCGAAGTCTATTCACTCGAACGTATTGGCCCACTGCTAACGCGTACACGCATTCGTTTGCAGCGATTGCACGTCAAGAATATTTTTTTGAAACATGCTGATGGCTTGCTTGGATTGGCTGAAGCTGGACCATTTGATGGTATTATCATGACGGCTGTAACGACGCATGTGCCTGCCTTACTATTAGAACAATTGGTAATAGGTGGAAAAATAATATTCCCTAAAGGGAGTCAGGAGCAGCATTTGTGCGTGATAGAGCGCGGTGCTCAAGGGTACACAGAAACTATACTGGAAGAGGTGAATTTTGTGCCAATGCTCTCTGGTGTCGTGAAAAAATAACGATACAGGAAAATTTTGAAATGAGAGATAAACAAATCAGACTGATGAGCGTTGATATCGGTAGGAATGTCATAGTAACTTTCATTCATTCATTGAATCAATCTGGCTCTTTATTTTCGGCTTATTATTTATTGTTGATCATTCCCTGCCTTCTATTAGCAAGTTGCGGATCAACACCCAGTTCTGCGCCAGTGATTGACCGTATATTGGTTGATCCTTCCCAAACAGTTAGTGAATCGCATGGAATTGATGGGAAAGAAGGACAACGCTATATAGTAAAAAAAGGGGATACGTTTTATAGTATTGCACTTAATCATGGTATTAATTATAACGAACTAGCGGAGTGGAATGGGATTGAGGATCCCAGTACCATAAAGCCCGGTCAAAGTATTAATCTTTCTGTCCCTTCCAAACAAGCGCAACCTTCATTATTTGCATTGCCTCGGCAGGTGCCATCACCGGAAATTGACGTCGCTACGCAATCTTCGGATTTAGTTCCAGAAGCAAATAACGCCACAAGAAAACTAAAAACTGAGCCTAAAGCATATAAGTTACTTTATTCTGAAGAGGCTGTAGCCCAATTGCAACGTTCTGTTTATCCTTATCCTATTATGCAGACAACTAAGACTGCTCCACCAGCAGAAAAAATTGCCAGAATTGAGGCGGCGCCGACACCTGCATCAAGAGTATCTGATAATAAATTAAATGGTTCTAATGTTGAATGGATGTGGCCGGCTACAGGTAAGCTACTCGCTTCCTTTTCAAAGAAATCCAAAGGTATAAAAATCTCAGGTGAATCGGGCCAACCCGTTCTGGCATCCGCTGAGGGTAAGGTGGTATATAGTGGTGATGGATTGCGTGGCTATGGCAAACTGATTATTATTAAGCACAGCAGCACTTTTCTGAGTGCATATGCTCACAATAGTAAAATTTTGGTAATGGAAGCAGAGACTGTTGCAAAAGGCCAGAAAATAGCAGAAATGGGCAGTACTGATGCGGACAGGGTGAACCTACATTTTGAAATTCGTAAGCATGGCAAACCAGTGGATCCACTAAAATTTTTACCAAGTGATAGAAAGTGACCGTAAAAATTGTTGCAGTTTAATAAATATTGGTAAGTCACCGCCTTGGGCGGTGAGATACGACAAGGTTATGTCGTACGTCATGCAGAGGCGATCTTTTTTGAACTCTCAAAATCTATAGAAAGCTATTTGAAAGCCTGTCGAACCAGGCTCACGTTAAACACTATTGTAAATATCATGTTGTGTTTGAGACGAAATATTTAAGGTAATCGGTATTTGGGATGCTGAGGATGATATTCGAAGTGTTTTGCGAGTACATTGTGGACACAATGGTGTGGAATTAGCTGAGGGGGTATGCAATGAAGATCTATATATATAGATCAATTGAAATGGAAGGACGCTGATCAATGTCTCCTCTATGGGGGCTATTCGCTTTGCGGGTAGTATATAGTTGACTATGGATTTGAAAAAGGACTTAGTAACGTGTCTGGATTTACTTGGCTATAATATTAAGAAAGTATATATGCTAAGGACCGTAGTTATTCAAAAATTTCCTCAGGAAAGTGGCAAAAAATTCCGTAAGAGTCAAACATGTTTTATTGAATGTGCCAAATCAGATCCAGATGGATATATATAAAAAAATAGCATTGTCCATATGACGATGCGCAAGCAAATACTGTCTGGTCTTAAATGGACGGCAGGCGCAAAGATCGTTAGTCAAATCATTACTTGGGGCATTACGCTTATAGTAATGCGTTTGTTGACGCCAGGTGACTATGGCTTGCTGGCTATGGCATCAGTGTTTATCGCGTTTATGCTCATGATAGCCGAAGCAGGACTTTCGAATGCACTGGTACAAAAAAAGGAGATTGATGAAACTTCGTTACGTCAAATTTTTGGAATTGTAATTACTGTAAATATATGTTTTTTAGTTATTTTTAATCTATTGTCACCGGTAATCGCTAATTTTTTTGGTGATGAACGCCTAGTCCCAATTATGCGTGTTTTGTCACTTCAGTTTCTGTTTGTTATAGTAAGTACGATTCCGGCAGCATTATTACATCGTGAACTTAAATTTAAGAATTTATCGCTTATTGAATTAATAACCGGAGTTTTTAGTAGTGTTCTGGTACTTATCATGGCCTTTGCAGACTATGGGGTATGGTCTCTTGTTATTGGGAGTACTTTTGGTGGCTTCATTAGAGCGTTGACAATCTATTTCTCAGCACCATTCTATAAATTGCCGATTTTTTCTTTGCAAGGTATGAGCGGTTTTTTATCTTTTGGCGGTAATCTTACGGTAGCTCGTTTTCTCTCATTTTTCTTTAACCAAGCCGATATTTTGATAGTTGGTAAATTACTCGGCAAGGAAATGCTTGGTTATTATTCGGTAGCAATGCATCTTGCTTCACTACCCGTACAACGGGTAACCTCCATTTTGTATCAAGTTACTTTCCCTATATTCTCGCGGTTTCAAGATGATCGTGAGAGGCTTGGCGAAACAATGATCAAAGCTATGCATGCTCTTAGTTTTTTTGCTTTTCCAGTTCTGTGGGGGATTGCTAGTATTGCCAATGAGTTTGTACTGTATTTTTTAGGGGGGAAATGGCAAGATGCTATTTTACCTTTGCAACTATTAGCATTAATTATGCCGTTACGGATGCTAATTAATTTTTCGGTATCTGTCACCGACTCATATGGACGCCCAGACGTTCATATGAAAAACTTACTACTTGCTTCAATTGTTGTGCCGCCTGCTATTCTGATTGGGAGTCAGTGGGGGATAGTTGGAGTGGGGGTGGCATGGGTAACGGTATATCCGGTGGTGTTTCTTGCCAATAGTAGTCGTACACTGTCTGTTATGGGGTTGCAATTGCCTAACTTATTATATGTTATTGCACCAGTTGTCGCCGCAACTGCAGGAATGTATGCGACGGTTTGGGGTGTTCGCAGGTTGCTTGCCGGAGATATAAGTCAGCTAACAATGCTTATAGTTTTGATTGTAGTCGGTGTCTTGATGTACGGTGGCCTTACTTTGATTCTTAACAAGCGTGGCTATCGTGAAGTAATTGGTTTATTTGGAAAAAGTTGAAAGCTGTAATTGGTAATAACTCTGTGTTTAAAGAGTCCTGTGTGTACCGTCAGTATTTTCTTTCCCTCGTAAAGAAAGCGAATTCAGGTGAATGCCCTCTACTGTTGTGTTGCGGCAAGTATATCAATAAGTTCCTGAGAAGAGCGGGCAGCTATATGGTTCTGGGCATAGGCGAATAAAATGGGCATTTCAAAGTTTTCATCTTTCATATCTTCAACGTAAACTGAACTGAAATAAGTTGAAAGTACTTTTTCTAGACTGAGTTTTGTAAATTTAACTACATGACTGGGTTCGTCTATCGGACCAAGGCAGTTGTTAGGAACAAATATTATGAGAGATCCTTCTGATTTCATTAGGCGACGTAACTCGCGCAAAAATTTCTGTCGGGGGATAATGTGTTCTAGGACTTGGGATGCAATAATGACATCAAACTGATTATCAGGTAGTGGTAGGTCAGGTAGTTTTGCATGATGCATTGTAATGCCATGATTACTTAGAACTTCTACTGCGCGACGGGAAATTTCAAGTCCTTCAAGATTCTTATAATCATATTCCTGTAAGTATCGTAGTAGTGCACCTGTACCACAGCCAACATCCAAGATCCGATCAGAGGGTGATGTGAGATTCTTTATCAATTGATTCTTAGTTGGCCATTCTCGAGTTCCTGCTTGCCAACTTACATCAAATGCATTATCCCAGTATTCTTCTGATTTATGCTGGGTGCGCAAGTTTACAAGTAAATGATATCCAAGTGGAAAATACTCGGAGAAAAAGGCTTTTATGCGCCATGGAATCATATCGTTATTCCTCAATTAAAAGCTAAAATTCACTAAGTACAAGAAACTTGAGTATTTTTTCGGATCGCAATTTAATAATTGCTATAAAACAATAAAAATAAAAGATAGAAAGTGCAATACAATAAGAATTTATTTCTTTTTAAAAATTCATGTCAAAACTACAGCTACTTGCGATGGAGATCCGGCTATTTGATAGAATGTAATCAAAATTTCTTTGATGTTCACGAATAAATTCTTCAAATGCAGCATGTTCATGATTTTCCCATCCGATATATGAGAAATATTCATCAAAAACAATAATTGAGCCTGGTTTAAGTCTATTGGCAAGAAAATCTGGTAGGGTATTCTCAAACCAACCCACATGCAATTCAACATTCTCTCTTACCTTAGGGAGCCAGTTTGATGGTTTTCTAAATGCGCCACTGCCTACCCCTGGACGGCCAGTCTTCTGGTAAACCTTGGAACGAATCAAAGCCATGTACGGTAGTGTCAGTGTTTGCGGCAATGAAGTTTATACTTGCTCCACTTGCCACCCCAAACTCTAGAAACAAACCAGGGTTACTAACTCTTTCAATTGCTAATCTAAGGAGCTCAAGCCTGTTAGTAAGCGGACGAGCTCCCTGTAAATACTTTGAAACAAATTCAGCAGATGTTCTTATAGCATCTTGGCGTTGATGAAAATCAATATTATCATATAGTCGATGTTCCAATATCGGAATTAAATTCTTTTCGACATAATTATCAAGTACTCGAAACAATGTTTTCTCAAGAATTTGATGTAGTATTTTCTTCATTATGTTATAAATATTCATGGGGTTGTGGTTAAGATTGTCAAGAATTAATACATGAATGGCGATCAGTTGAGCAAGTGTGTAATGGTTAAGTAACTTATGGCAATCCAGTTAATCAATTTCTTGTAATATTGTCTTTATGTTTTCATGCTGGTTTGAGTTTTTCTGGTTTAGATAAGTGTGTAGATAATGGCTATGTCGCAATTAACTGTTGAAATTGTCTTGTTTTTCCAAGAGACACTAG
>CAXBGL010000053.1:0-15654 GCA_963975255.1 uncultured Nitrosomonas sp.
AAAATGCTAACAATTGCCAGATGGACTTGGTGTGAAAGTTAACGGGACAGTAGTGTCTATAACAATACTTTTTCAGCAATAAATGCCTGATAAAGTTGGCAACAGTTTTACAATGATCAGGAGGCATGTTATGTCCGGATGTTTTACTATCAAATTAACTCTGAGCTAATCAGATTAATTTAGGATTTATTTTTTTCAGTCTCATTCCCGGGTGCCATGCCTTTTGCCTGTAATTCAGCCAACGCTTGCTCAGTTTTTCTGAGATGTGACAATCCCATGCCGCGAAGAACATGGTCTGCTTTTGTAAACTGGATGTTGGTATAGGTAGTGATTTCTACTCGGTTTCCCCACGGATCCAGGAAATCCAGAAAATTTCCACCTAAAAGCATGACACCCATGCCTTCAAGAGTCTTTCGAACCAACTCTTTATCATCAACGGCAATTCCAAAGTGCCGTTTCTCATCAGGTTTCCTATTACTATACTTTGCAAAATTGATGAACTGGTCGCCAAAATAAATAAACGCTGCGCTTTCATTTTTATCGTGGATTTCGAAGTCGAGAAACTCACCATAAAACGCCAGTGCCTCATCAATATTACCCACTTCAAGCGCCACGTGGTTTATGCCAACGGCATGCGCCTTGGACGATACAGTCGTTTTCGTCATAATGGATTTCCTTAATTGATATTCGGTATCAGTATGGTAACGTATTGATTTGTGCTTGGGTATGTGTCCCGATCCTAAGTATTGATCTTGAGGCGATACCTTTTAGTTGTACTTTATCGGGCAGTTGATCTATTTATATTGCATCTGCCATAATTACCCATAATTCAGTATATAAAGACAGGGAGTAACCGAGCATGAGTGAGATATTCATCAGTTATGCAAGCGAAGATGAGTCTACTGCCAAACAGCTAGCAAATACACTGGAGTCCTATGGTTGGCATGTATGGTGGGATCACAGAATTCCACCAGGTAAGGACTATGCCAATGTCATAGAGGTAGCGTTGAAAAAAGCCCAATGTATCATTGTCCTTTGGTCAAAAGAATCCGTAACCTCCCGCTGGGTAAAAAATGAGGCTGCTGAGGGTATCGAAAAAGGAATGCTGGTTCCCGCATTGATTGAAGCGGTTGAAATTCCATTTGAGTTTCGCAGAATTCAGGCTGCTAATCTAGTTGACTGGCAACCCGCTAATCCTAACGAACAATTTGATTTTTTCATCGAATCTATCAGTGCCATCTTGCAAGCGCCTCCACCGAACCCGACACCCAAGAAACCCAAACCTGAACCATCAGTCGAGAAGAAAAATCAACAAATACTCTTATCTTTATCTCAACGCCATAAAGGCTACCTTGCTGGCGCAGGATTCTGCGCACTTACGGGACTTACTTCAATCAGTGAAGGCATGACTTGGGGTGACGATGAGATGCTACTGGGCGGGCTGTTTTTCCTAGGCCTTACAATTTTTCTCTGGGGAAAAAGCAGCCGTTCCTAAATGGGTTATTGGTAATATGACATGATCGTATTTATAGTTTTAAAGTAGGCTGGTTTAACAGACAGTATCATTGGGTATTTTTAAGGATTGCAAGCCAGGTTATATGCTGATTTGAAATGACAAATTATTAATGTTAGAACTCACCCATATCAACCCTGTTTTAACATATCAACCCTGTTATAATATGTTAACCAAGATAATATTTTAGTTTGATTTAAGTAAAAATTATACGCGGTTATTACAGCTACTATTTCATTCTTAATCAGAAATTAGTAGGATATTTTTTTATTCAATAAAGGTTAGATATATTATGAAACTTTTACCTATTTTTGCAGCAATGTTGTTGGCATTCACCTTGGCTGCTTGTGGTCAACCTACAACGCCTACTAGCGCTGGCGAAGGTCCTGATGGAGTTAGCTACGGAACGACACATGAAGGCGAAGCCATTGAAGGCCGTAATGCTCCCGAAGCTGCTCCCGAAAGCAAAGAAGCAGCAGAATAATATTAAAGTCACAAGTTGGAAAATAACTCCCTGTAGGGATTAAAAATCCATACAGGGAGATTCAAATATTAGTCCCAGTAGCAATATAATCGTATCAATCTGGTTTACAGTCGTTATTCAACGGCTACCACCTGTTCCTGCATTGCCCAAGCACCCTTTTTAATCGCTCTCGGACCCTCAAACACGATATAACTCTCTCTCCCATAATGCGGCAATGGTCGAATCAAAGCTTCAAGTGAGGCAATATCTTGGGCTGAAACAATCGCTACTGTTATCCCATCAGGGCGACTGAGCGTCCAGGCTTGTGCCGAACCCGTATCTGTTACAATTTCTGGTCTGGTTGACAGACTGTTCGTTGCAAGCCAATTATCTACCTGTTTTTGTAAACCAATCACCAGTGTAGGGACTGCTAGCAGTCCATGTGTTGCGGGTACTATTTTTGGTTTGCGATACTGAAGTCTTGTGGCCAAGGTTTCTGCAATATTAAATAGCATGCCTTCTTCTGGCAATAGAATGGTTGCTGTTGACTGATTGACCATGACCTCACGCAGGATAGGTGGCGCTTCACCGGGCGCTAATTGACGAAACAAATGCAAATCTGGATCCACAACAACTTCCAAAGGCTTATTTTGCATATCAAACGTGAATGTCTGTTGATCCTGAACCAGATCAAGTACCTGGGTTTCTTCTCCTTTTGCACTGCGTATTGCAATGGGAACAGACAACTGGTAGATAGGTGCTGATTGTGCCAAGGTTAGACATCTGATAGCCTGTATCTGATTTAGTTTGCTTGGCAGCAACAATCTTAATGCTGGGTGCACCACTACGATCCAGCCATTGACTAAAGAATTCTTTTAAATCTTGTCCAGATACAATTTCAAAAATACTTTGAATATGCTGCCAGGAGGTAATCTTGAAACGTCGCGTACTCCATAATGTTTGGATGGCACGATGAAAAACCGGCTTACCCAGACGATTGCGCAGCATAAAAAAGAATAGCGCTGCCTTGTTATAGCCCACAATCTTTGAAGCACCGTGGGTACGTGACGTAAACGTAGACAACGGCTCATCTTGGCCAGGTAATAATGCAGCAAAATCGCGTAACCAGTCTAAACGCATGTCCCGGGCAGCTTCACTACTCGCACGTTCTTTATACGCATAATCAGCCATAAAGGTGGTTAAACCCTCAGACCAATTACCCTGCGTATAGTCAGGATAGACCCCATTCCCCCACCAATTATGTAACACTTCGTGACCCAATGAGGTGCCACGTATGAATGGCAACCGCAGAACATTAATCCCCAGGTAAGTCAAGGTTGGCATGCCAAAGCCAGTTGGCGTGGGGCTGGATACCACACTGAATTCAGTAAAAGGATAATGCCCAATCCATGGCTCATACAATTTAAGATAGCCTTTTACCGCATCGAGATAATCATGGGCAAGATGTTTGATTTGTGGGTGAAAGTAAGTACGCAACTGAATGGTTTTGCCGTTACCGCTGCGAAATGTATCCGTTTCAACCTCATAGGGGCCAGCCATCAGGTCAATCCCTTCAGATGGATGTGGAAATTCAAAACTTGCTCGATAACCCTGTTCTGACTCGGACTCTTCAACTAATCGCCCTGCAACCAGACCGCGCTGCCCAAGTGGTAATTTAAGTGTCACACGGTAACGAGCCAAGGCACCTGCGATACGTGGAAACCAACCTGATGCATTGGGTAAAAAAGTACCATTTTTACTGCTAACAGGTTCTACCCTACCCAATGTTTGCTGATGATTTAGCGATAGATCCAGTTGTGATAATACACCTTGCCAATGAATTTCAATACGATGTAATGGGCTTAAATCATAAGGTATGTGCCAAATATGCTCCTGTCCAGTATGGGAACGACCTGTTCCCAGTTCTTTGCCATTAATCACTGCTTGAGTGACTACAAAATGACTGCCTAATACCAACATCAATGCCTTGGGTTTAGTTACCGTAATAACACTACGCCCTTCAACACTGCGTGTGATTGGATCAATGCGAACACTGATGTCATAGTCGACCTCCCCACCTTTATTGGTTGCTGCAGATGCACTGTTTACGACAAAGCAAATTATAAAAATGAATATTACGCGCATGATTAGAAATGATCTGGTCATAAAAAAACTCACTTTTCTAACACTGGGAATTTAGCAATAATTTCAATGATCTCATCTTTACGAATTATTTTCAGTGGCAACCAAGTTCCCGGTGCATGACGTTTCACGATCTCAATGACATCGGTTGTTTCTTTAACTGCTACCCCTGCCATCTCTATAATCACATCTGCATCCTGAAGATTGGAGGCTTCTGCGATGCTACCTGGCTCAACTTGCAAAACAAGTGCGCCCACCTTTGCCATTTCAAAACGAATACCCAGCCGCTGATATTGGGGTTGGAAAGGATCTGAAATATGTGGCAATACACCAAATACAGCATCGGCAACACCGGGAACAAAGCGCTTACAAGAGCGACCGGTATCCCAGGGCAATAAAGCAGCCACATCCTTAACACCCAGATCATGCAGTTGGTGAGGAACACCATAGCCATGCAGGATATGTCCGGTACCCATAATACCGACTACCAGTGGTTTTTTACTGTCACTGGATACATTGAGTGCGGCGTGTAAAATTTGCGCCATTGCTCTATCCCAAAGCTGCTGACTAGCAACAAAACGTCTAAAATCAGGATCAAAACGGCCGATCTTACTTTTCGTCTTGTCCTTCCGATCATGCTGTTTGTATATGGGCAGTAAATAATCCAAATAAGCATCACTCGGCTCAGCAGGGCGTGTGACACCTTCACGATCCTCCACAGCCACACCCTCAAAGCCATTTTTAGAAACCAGTCGCCTTAAGTGTGTTTCAATATTCAGTGCAAGCATGGGGATACGATTCATGCGGGCAAAATGAAACAGAGGCAAATAAAGCTTCGCATCTGTGTTCCAGACCTTATCCCATTCCGCGGCAGCAAGAAATTCTTTCTCATTGAGCTTACCGGCTACCCATTGGTCCAGCACTGCTTGTACGCGACGTGGAAACATTTCAAAACCAATCACCAGGTCGGATCGAATTGCATACAATGCAGCCAACGTTTGTAGCTGCCAACGATGATGTCCTTGATTTATATGTGTTTCTCCCAACAGCACAATTGATTTTTCTGCAGCATGAGCGATGACATTAGGGTTGGATGCCATACCTGCCCCAGGGACCGACCAGCCTGCCAGTGGGACACAATTTGTGATGTTGGGTTTAAGTTCAGGTTTTACCTGTGCCAAAGCATTGCTGATAGTAAGACTTGATCCCAAACATATGAAACCAATCAACCCACCTTGTAGGATTATTTTAAAATTTACCATTTTTTAATGTGTATTAATAATGAATCATTGAGTTTTTAGAAATGAGTTTATCCAACCAAACAGCTGGTTAGCCAACCCATTTTCGAGCATTTCTAAATATCCGCATCCAGGGGGCATCTTCACGAACAGACGCCCTGTGCGCGACTTCCTCTAAAACAGGGGGATACCATGAATGCTGTGCGATGCGAAACACACGCTCTGGGTGTGGCATCAAGATATTGAATCGTCCATCTACTGAGGTAACACCAGTTATACCTTGAGGAGAGCCATTGGGATTGTAGGGATAACGGTCGCTAGGGTTACCGCGATTGTCTACAAACCGCATGGTGACCAATGGTAATATTTCTGATGCCTGGTTTGTGTTTAAAAATTCTGCATGCCCCTCAGCATGTGCAACTACAATAGGCAGGCGGCTTCCAGTCATACCATCAAACAATAATGATGGACTTTCTTGAACTTCTACCATCACAAAGCGTGATTCAAATTGTTCTGATTGATTGCGTACAAAATGGGGCCAATGTTGTGAACCAGGAATGATTTCATGCAAATTACTCATCATTTGGCAGCCATTGCACACGCCTAAAGCAAAAGTATCTTGACGCTGAAAAAATTCTTCGAATTCATCACGAACACGATGATTAAACAAAATAGACTTAGCCCAACCCTCCCCTGCACCAAGCACATCACCATAAGAAAAACCACCACAGGCAACGAAACCTTTAAAATCATGGAGTGAAACGTCACCTGCAATCAAATCACTCATATGCACATCGATTGCCTTAAACCCAGCGCGATCAAACGCAGCAGCCATCTCCATATGCCCGTTTACCCCTTGTTCACGCAAAATAGCAATACTTGGCTTAACCCCCGTTTGAATATAGGGTGCAGCGATGTCTTCATTGGGGTCAAAGCTCAACTGTACCTGCAAGCCAGGATCAGAAACATCAAGAATACGATCATATTCCTGCTGCGCACATTCTGGATTATCACGCAGTTTCTGCATTTGATAAGTGGTTTCTGACCAGGCTCGATGTAACGCGACCCGTTGCTCAGAAAAAACTGGCTTATTATTTCGCAAAAAGCAGATTTGGTCCTGATCATTGAGGTTACCCAGTACAAAGCTATTATCGCGTAATCCTACCGTAGATAAACGATCCATCACATTTTGGTGATGCACTGTTCTAATCTGTATCACAATCCCTAACTCTTCATTGAACAAAACAGCAAACAGTCGTTCCAGAAATCTACCGCTCAGTGTTTCAGGTTGTAACTCAGACCCATCCACGTCACTGGCAAGTGGATCAAAGCACAGCTGATCAAGGTTAATGGTAATACCTGTATGCCCGGCAAAAACCATTTCACATAATGTGACAAATAAACCCCCATCAGAGCGATCATGATAAGCCAGTATTTTGTCATCGCGGTTCAATTCCTGCACAACTGTAAACAAAGCTTTGAGTTGCTTTGCACCGTCGGCACCTTCAATATCAGGGGCAACATCTCCCACCTGTTTGTAGACCTGGGCTAATGCAGAACCACCTAAACGATTCCTGCCTAACCCTAAATCGATCAATATCAGTTCCGTCTCACCACAATCTTTGCTTAACTGTGGTGTCAACGTTTTACGCACATCCGTCACTCTCGAAAATGCTGAAATAATCAAGGATAATGGTGCCGTGACTTCTTTTCTGTGTGTAGAACCATCCTGTATATTGGTTTCTTCCCAGGAAGTTTTCATAGACATCGAATCCTTACCAACGGGGATACTGATTCCCAACTGTGGACAAAGTACCATTCCGACCGCATATACGGCATCAAACAAATTCGCGTCTTCTCCTGCATGCCCTGTTGCCGCCATCCAATTGGCAGAAAGCTTGATTTCATTGAGCTGCTCTATTGATGCGGCAGCAATATTGGTAATCGCTTCACCGACTGCCATACGTGCCGCCGCCGCGGAATTGATGAGTGCAATTGGCGAACGTTCGCCTATCGCGAAAGCCTCGCCCTGATAAGACTGATAACCCATTATTGTCACGGCAACATCGGCCACTGGAATTTGCCAAGGCCCGACCATCTGATCTTGTGCTGTTAATCCGCCTACACTGCGATCACCAATACTGATGAGAAAAGTTTTATCCCCTACTGCCGGCAATCTCAGCACACGATAAGCCGCTTCATACAAATTTAACTCTGCTGTATTGAACGGGGTTAGATTTTGATCGATGTGCGCTACATTTCGCGTCATTTTAGGTGGCTTTCCCAGCAAAACGGAAAGCGCCATATCGACTGGAAGAGTACCTTCTTTCTGATCCATGACAACCAGTTGTTGCGCTTCGGTAGCTTCACCTACGACTGAAAAAGGGCAACGTTCACGCTCACAAATCGCTTGGAATAATTCCAGTGATGCAGGCCTGATGGCCAAAACATAACGCTCCTGTGCTTCGTTACTCCAGATCTGCATGGGCGACATACTGGACTCTTCAGAAGGAATATCACGTAAATTAAATCGACCACCTCGATCCGAGTCATGCACTAGCTCAGGTAATGCATTAGACAGACCACCTGCGCCCACATCATGAATAAATAAAATAGGGTTGGTCTCACCTTTGCGTTCCATCTGCCAGCAACGATCAATCACTTCTTGCGCACGCCGCTCCATTTCAGGATTACCACGCTGCACGGAATCAAAATCCAGTTTCTCCATGTTGGCTCCCGTGTCCATGCTGGAAGCCGCGCCACCACCCAATCCAATCAACATACCTGGTCCACCCAATTGAACCAGCAATGAACCGGATGGAAATTTTTCTTTGAAAACATGTTTCTCAGAAATCTGCCCTACCCCACCAGCCAGCATGATCGGCTTATGATAACCCCGCATTTCTCCAGCAACACGTTCTTCAAAGGTACGAAAATAGCCTGCCAGATTAGGTCGTCCAAATTCGTTATTAAACGCAGCGCCCCCAATGGGTCCTTCTAACATAATTTGTAACGCCGATACGATACGTGAAGGCTTACCATATTGATGCGCGTTTTCAGATATCAATTGTTGTTCATTTTCCCAAGGTTGCCTATAATTAGGGATATTTAGATTTGAAACTGAAAAGCCAGTCAGCCCTGCTTTAGGTTTGGCACCACGTCCGGTAGCGCCTTCATCACGTATTTCCCCACCTACACCTGTCGCAGCACCTGAAAAAGGAGAAATAGCAGTCGGGTGATTGTGCGTTTCCACCTTCATCAGAAGATGCGTAGGTTCTTGATCATAGCCATAAATATGGTTTTTACCCGGATAAAATCGGGACACGTCTGCACCTTGTATCACGCAAGAATTATCAGAATACGCGACCAATGTCCCTTCAGGATTTGATTGATGCGTATTGCGAATCATTGCAAACAGTGATTTATCCTGCGGTTTCCCATCGATTATCCAGTCGGCATTAAAAATTTTATGGCGGCAATGCTCTGAATTTGCTTGTGCAAACATCATTAATTCCACATCGGTAGGGTTACGACCGATACGTGAGAAATTATGCATTAGATACTCAATTTCATCCGGAGATAAGGCAAGCCCCATTTCTTCATTTGCCGTATGTAAAGCATTGATTCCACTCAAAAGCACTTCTACAGTATTGAGTGGCAAAGGTTTAAAATGATGAAATAATTGCGCAACATCATCAAATGAAGCAAATACGGACTCGGTCATGCGGTCGTGTATTAATGCGAACAACTTAGTTTTCAACTCGGCGGAGAGTACTTCCTCAGTCTGAATATAAAATGCAATGCCTCGTTCTAACCGTTCGACGGCTTCTAGCCCGCAGTGATGCGCAATATCAGTCGCTTTAGATGACCAGGGTGATATCGTGCCAGGACGTGGCAATACCAACAATAACGTACCCACAGGCTGCGTAACATGCTGAATGGGCCCATAGTCCAGCAACTTATTAAGTATCACAATTTCGTCTTGGTGTAGATCACGTGCCACAGCACAGAAATGCCAATATTCAGCGCAAATATGAGAAACTTGTATATTGTGCGTATTGATTTCGTTTGTTAATTTTTCAAGACGAAATGGAGAGAGTGCATTGCCACCACGAAATCGAAGCATTAGGGATAGGATAGGATAATTTAAAAATTGTGATTTTACACGAGAAGAGAGGTCAACCGTTCTACATCCAACGAAACATTCCATGATGCATGACATCAAACCTGTTTTTCTTACCGCAGAAATTCGCGAAATAGAACGACTGGCTGTTGGGGCGCCAGATTCATCAAATATGATGGAGCGAGCAGGATTAGCCGCAGCACAAATAACACGGGATCGACTACTAACCAACAATAAGCACAACGTGCTGGTTCTGGCTGGTCCCGGCAATAATGGTGGAGACGCCTTTGTGGTAGCGCGTTATTTAAAACATTGGGGGTATGACGTTACCCTGGTTTTTACTGGCGACCCTATCAAGTTGTCTTACGATGCCAGGTATGCAATGGATGCGTGGCTAACCATAGGAGCTATCTGCCACACTGAGATTCCAGCCAATAAAAACTGGCATGTCATCATTGATGGTTTGTTTGGTATTGGTCTCGACCAAAAGAAACAGCGCAATCTTGAAGGTAAATATGTTGACCTGGTAAATACCATAAACGATATGAATTTACCCGTGCTTGCATTAGACATTCCATCAGGTCTGGGCAGCGATAATGGCAGTATTTATGGGATAGCCGTACGCGCAGCGATAACCGTCACATTTATTGGACAAAAACCAGGCTTGTTGACCAATTATGGCCTTGAATATTGTGGTGAAGTTTTATTACGTGACCTGGATCTCGATGTTACATCATTACTTACACCTCATTCTTGGATTATTGATTCAACGTTAATACAAAGATTATTACCACTCCCTCGCTCGGCGAATAGTCATAAGGGAACTTTTGGCAGTATTGGGATAGCCGGTGGGTCAAAAGGCATGATTGGCGCAGCACTATTGGCTGGAAGAAGCGCATTAAAAATGGGTGCAGGGCGTGTTTATCTGGGATTGTTAGATCAGAATATCCTCACGGTTGATACCACGCAACCTGAATTAATGCTGCGATCAACCCATGAACTATTTAAACTCAATCATCTCAACTGCTTGGTCATGGGTCCAGGTTTAGGTACGGAATCAGCTGTGTCCAGCTGGATAGATCATGCCCTCAATGTTACGTATCCATTAGTTCTGGATGCGGATGCACTCAACCATATTGCTATCGACCCACTACTCGCTAAAAAGCTTTCTCAACGCAAGTTTTCTTCTATAATAACGCCACACCCTGCTGAAGCAGCACGCCTTTTAAAAACAGATGTAACCAATATTCAAAATGACCGTATGAATGCTGCATTAGAGCTGTCGAAGCAATTCAACTGTCATGTAGTGCTGAAAGGTGCTGGCAGTATTTGTGCTTTATCTAATGGACAACGCTATTTAAATACCAGCGGCAATCCAGGTTTAAGTAGTGCAGGCACAGGAGATGTCTTATCAGGCATGATTGGCTCCTTAATAACACAAGGAGTCAACCCAGAAGATGCTTTACTACTGGCTGTGTATATGCATGGCGCAGCAGCAGATAGCTTACTCAAGAAAAACAATGGCCCAATCGGAATGACTGCCTCAGAGATCATTGTTTCGGCACGTAGCTTACTGAATCAATGGATTTATCATCCTTGACTGACCCAGCGTGTGGCGCATAGTTTAAAAACCAATAAAAATACCGGGGTTATTCTGGCGGTTTTCTAATAATTGTAAAACAGCCCTCCAATATTTTCCAGTGTCATTCCAAAACTTGATGACACATTCCGGGAAAATGCTGTGCTTGTCCATCCTGACAAAAAGAACGTTTAACTGTGCGCATTGATGCAGAAAAAGTGGCATGGGTTAAAAAAACAAGGACGAGACTATCAAACCAGAGTGGACACTGTTTTAAGAAGCTTCTACGAGGCACATAAAAACGAGTTGTAAGCCATAGAAGATCAAAAAATATCGGTGCCAAATATTACTTTAATAACCATCCCAGCCGATACACAAGCTGCCATTACAGCAAAACCTTGCATTAGTTTTGGGCCTGAAAAACGATTAGCAAAGGTGCGTCCAAGTAACATTCCCACCATCGCTCCACCAGAAAATGGAATCGCAATTGACCAATTCATCACACCCATTAACGTGGCGGAGATAACGCCAATAGCAGAAATAAGCGCAATCACAGCCAATGATGTTGCAAAGATAGATTGCATTTGAAGATTAGTTACCTTCTTGAGCGCAGGCACTACAACAAAACCACCGCCCACACCTAGCAGGCCAGACAAAAAACCTGCTAAGAAGCCAGATAATGCCAACGCCCGGACACAAGGCCATGTCCATACCAGGCGACCCTCAGGTAAATCGAGCAAACAAGGTTTTGCAAAGGATGTGGACTCGGATGATTCTATTTCTTCCTTGCTACGCCTACTCTGGCGAAACATATCAAATGCGACGTAAGCCAAGATCATAGAGAATAATAGTGTCAAAGGTGCATTGGGTATTTTTTGTGCTAACAATATCCCACTAGGTGCAGCAATTGCACCGATGGTTGCAATAAAACCAGCAGCTCGATATCTCATCCCTTTTTGCATCAGTGCAAGCAATGCACCGATTGTTGCCGACAGGCAGACAGCAAGTAATGCAATGGGTGCAGCTTCTGCAATAGCAAGGTGCATGCCAAAAATGAGTAGCGGTACTGCAATAATGGCTCCTCCAGCGCCAGAAAGCGCAAGGATGACACCAGTGAATGAACCGAGCGAAATGCTAATTATCTGAGTTTCCATCATATCCAAGTACTCAATGTGATTTGCTGAGTCAGGCCAACCATTCTCGACCTTTCAACATCCCGTTCCAGTATAACCATGAAAAAAATTGGCTTTAAGAAGCCAGGTAATCTTACTGGGCACAATGGGCTTAAGCAATAAAGATGGCAACAATTTTCAGCCAAAGCCAAACTCAGCAGAATAACCTTGCCATTTTTCACTGTTAAAGGACATGTGCTGCATGTATTTTGATGACATTTACTTCGTTTATAACCACGCGTTTGCTGGTGAGTTGCTTGCTAGCTAAGAATTCAACGAATCGAATCATTAGTAAAGATTGATATATGGCGAGATATAAAGAAAAACAGAGCATTCGTCAATGATCTGTAGCTTAAGAAAATGTTTGTTGCTCACGATCTTGATGCTATCAATAAGTGCGTAATTGCGCGCGCTCCATTCACCGATTACAGCCTTGATTAAATAAAAACTTTATAGGCTGCAGAAAAGGATCTCTGTCAGAATCAACAAGGTTGAATCAATCAATGGAGAGCAAAGTTAATCTCCATCGATTGCAAATCCTCGCTGTTTACGACAGGATGTTTTATTGACTCTCTTACTTACAATCTGGTTGTTTTATGCACTCTTAATCAACGTCACCCGCTGCATCAATCATGAAGTTCTCAGTCAACATTCGACAACATGCCTGTATCAATACTAACCCCACCTTCAACAGCCGCTTGTAGCAGGGAATTACGCTCATCCTGTGGCAGCGCACCTATTTTTTTGACGACTTCAAAAAACTGGTCAATATCCCCATTCTGCTGCGCGATCAGTGCCTGAAATGCAGGTAATAGTTGCGTATAAATAGAGATTGTTGCCAGTCGTGCATTGTTTAACGGCTTCTTAAACCATCGGTCGTAACGACTGAATTCACTTCTAACGGCTTTTAGTTGGGAAAATTCCTCACGTAAATTATCAAAAATACGCACTTTTGCAGTACGTTTCTCAGTATCACTGATATCAGAGATAAACAGTTCTTGTAATCGCTCGCGATGGTTGAGTACCAGTTCGGTAAAAATACTTTCCATTTCCTGTTTCGCATTAAATACAGTTTGCTCTGAAACTGAACCACTGCGTTGAAACCAACGGCCAATCCCTTCCTGTTCAACTGCAGTGGCAAAAGACTCATTAAAAACACTATCACCAGGCACATAGACAACCTGATGGGCGAGTTCATGAAATATCAGACGCGCTAATTCAATTTCAGAATAGCCGATAAAGGTATTGAGTACCGGATCGTTGAACCAGCCTAAAGTGGAGTAAGCGCGAATCCCGCCGACATACACATCATAACCCTCTTTTTTGAGTTCTTCTGCATAACGCTCTGCTTCGGCTTGCGAAAAAAAACCACGGTAGCTAACACAACCAGCTTTCACGAAGCACGATTTTTTGAGCTCAATGGAAAGCTCCGGGGAAGCAAATACATTCCAGACAGCATAAGAACGCTTCAAATCGGCATAGCTTGTGTAACTCTGGTTATCCGGAAGCTTCAACTCGCGACTGGCGAACTCCCTCAATATAACAACTCTGGCAAGAATGCGCTTCAAATTCTGGTCAGTATTGGGATCGGCAATAACGGAGCTAATCGGTTGGGTTCGGCGCAAGATATCCATGTGCCCATCTACAGCTTGAGCATAGTAGGAAAGATTGGCGCAACCACCCAGCCAAAGAATTTGGCCCAGGATAATAGCAAATCTTAATGTGCACAAGATTCTTAAAATTATGCTGACTCCAGATTGAGTAGAAAAACACAACCGACTGTTCTACGTCTTATATCGTGCCTATTTTACAGCCAATTCATCAAGAGATTTGCAATTCCCTGCCTGACTTGCAACCATTGTAGAAATCGGCCGGTATCAGATTATTTAGTGATAGATGCGTGTAATATTAGCGCTACGTATACAGCAACATACAACTTTAAAGATACCTTTAATTTATTCTTCAAGATAACCATCAGTTTGATCAAGTTTTCTGTTGGGCCAGTCACTAAATGGGAATGGATGATCTTCAGTATTAAACGTTAGAAAAATGCCTATTTGATAAATATACGTATTCAAATTCAGGCCAAGCTTGAGTAATTGTTCATTCTTTTTACCTGTCAATATAATAGTGAAAACCTGAAACACCATCACTGCTATGACAAAAAACTTCGAAAAACCATATATCACAATAAAAAACAGCATATAAAGACCACGTTGCCAATTTTCATTTTTTTTTAACCTTTGCTTAATTTCTTCTTTCATATTATTTTCCTGCAAAAATCCGTAACCAATTTAAAGAATTGTAGCGCATCAGTATCTGCACACTTAGAACCTCCAACGGAATCCTTTCGTTGCGACATTTTGTAATACCTAAAATTAAGGAAATGTCTGACCGTTGCAAGGTCTGATTCTACAACATCTAGAAAACAACACCCCAAACCAACATTAACCTTCGACTGTAGCTGATTATATTCTGACAATGGTATGATTCAGCATCTACTCAATAGTATGCACACTAATAATACCGATCATGCTCTGGATAAAATCTTTACACATCATTTTCATGGTCACCTGGTTCGCGGGTCTGTTTTATTTACCACGCTTATTTGTCTACCATGCTCAGTGCGATGATCAACCGGGTAAAGAGCGCTTCAAAATAATGGAACGCAAACTATATTATGGCATCATGACGCCGGGCGCATTATTGACCATCCTTTTTGGCGTATGGCTGTGGCTTGGCTATGGTTTTTCAGGTAACTGGCTTTATGCCAAACTTGCACTGGTCGTATTACTGGTTATCTATCATGTGTATTGTGGAAAATTTGTTGCTGCGTTTAAAAACGGCAACAATCAACATGGTCATGTCTACTATCGTTGGTTTAATGAAATTCCTGTTGTGGTCCTATTTGGAGTGGTGATGTTAGTTGTTGTCAAACCCTCATTATTCTAATCCGTAAGCAAGCACGTTTCAGGCCACTAAACCAACAAAGCGATTGCGATAATTGTACTCATTCATTAAGCGCAAATATGTGAACCGAGGGTTCACCGGTTCCAAAATCTAGTTTTATTTTTACAGTATTTCCTTCCATCATTTTGCCAATAACTCTATCTCCCGATATCGGCGTTTCGGGGATAATCATGATGCCGCTATCATCGTCAACATGGAACGTAACCTGATTTGCTATTTTGAAATATGCCAATATTTTTTCACCAAAAAAAGTGACATTATTTATTGAATAATTTACTTTTAAGTGGGATAGCCGTACTCAGGGTCTCTCTTACTTTCAAGATAATGCGAAGAAGACTTAAGCTCGCACAGCTTTGATCCGTCTGTCATGTTTACCTCAAATACAGTCTAATTATCCACTTAATGGGCCTGTCGCGTAATTCAATTGTGAGTGTATTTTCGTACAAAGGAGACT
>CAXBGL010000054.1:0-15399 GCA_963975255.1 uncultured Nitrosomonas sp.
ATCAAATTGATGTGCTGCGCACCTTGATATCGCCCTATTTCGAGACAGACCCAAAGTGGCTTCTTCTACTGAGTTTCCTGTATTTTTATTCAGGAAGGTTTGCATTTCTTCCCTGAAAATGGGGCGATCGAGATCTTTTAGAAGCGTGGTACGTTGGTTGGGTTCACTGTCCAGTAAGCGTTGCGTATAGCGGCTAAATGGTAAGATTGTTTCAAGTTTTTTTCGAGGAGGTGATGGGTCATCACATGATTAAGTAAACAGGTATAGGATCCGTAGCATATCAAAGACTGGTACCTACTTGCACTAGATAAAGTAGGATGTATAGTGAAATTAGAATTTTTTACATAAGGCAGTATTGGGTTTTTGCGATGTGTGTAATCAAGGTTTTAGTTTCGGTGATATCTTGGGAGATGTTAGAATTACCAATCACTGATAAAGTGCTCATCAGCAAACTTGGGAATGCGCCACAGAAGATTTGATTAGAAATGGGGGCGGCAAGTTTGTGACGAGTAATCACAAGCGCAACATCGAGAAATTTTGACAGTTAATTCAGAAATATAGATACAAAAAGAATGCAAAACGATACAGCTATTCTAAAAAAATCAACATCAAAAAAAACAAAGAGTGGGTGTGTACGAGTTGCCGCAATTCAGATGGCTTCGGGATCAAGTGTGTCTGCAAACTTGGAAGAAGCGACACGCTTAATTGAAGATGCAGTGTCTCAAGACGCTAAGCTTGTAGTGCTACCAGAATATTTTTGTATTATGGGTGTGAGAGATTCTGACAAGCTGGCTGTCCAAGAGCAACCGGGTGAAGGAATGATTCAATCATTTCTAAGTGAAACATCGAAACGTCTGGGAATATGGTTGGTAGGTGGGTCAGTACCATTGGTCTCACCTGTGCCGGGTAAAATTTTTAATAGTTGCTTAGTATATGATAATGGTCGGCAAGTTGCACGCTATGACAAAATTCATTTGTTTGGTTTGAAGCTAGGTAGTGAACGTTTTGCTGAAGAAAAGACCATCAAAGCGGGTGATAAAGTGGTTACTTTAGATTCACCTTTTGGTCGTATTGGTCTATCAATATGCTATGATCTCCGGTTTCCCGAATTGTACCGAATGATGGGAAATGTAGATATTATTCTTGCACCGGCAGCCTTTACTGCCATTACTGGCAAAGCACATTGGGAAGTATTGGTGCGTGCACGTGCTATTGAAAATTTGGCATATGTCGTTGCGCCCGCTCAGGGTGGTTATCATGTAAGTGGCCGTGAAACGAATGGTGACAGCATGATTGTTGACCCTTGGGGTGTTGTAATGGAACGTTTGCCGCGTGGTTCAGGTGTGGTGTTGGCAACGCTTGATTCAGAGTATCAAGCGAGTTTGCGTGCGAGTCTACCAGCATTAGATCATCGTAGCTTACATCATTGTTGAACTGAGATTTTAGTTGTGTATTGCGACAACTAACTAGTATTTTTAGTTTAGGTTAAGTATTTTACTGGTTAAGTTATAAAGTTAAATTGAGTGCTATGGCTTCTGAATTCATTACTGAGATCAATGATTTTTATACGATTGCTGACAATTGTTTGCTATCGCCTTACGATATTGATGCATCCAGATTACAGCATGTATTTGGAGAGATGTTGGCGCATAAGATTAATTATGCTGATCTTTATTTCCAGTACAGTCGTTCTGAAGGCTGGGCTTTAGAAGAGGGTATTGTTAAGTCAGGTAGTTTCAATATTGATCAGGGTGTGGGTGTGCGTGCAATAAGCGGTGATAAGACTGCGTTTGCTTATTCGGATGAGATCAGTATGCCTGCGCTGGTTTCGGCTGCACAGGCCACTCGCGCTATAGCAAAGCAAGGTGGATCGAATTCGGTACAAATGATCAGGCAGAATGAAGCATGCCAAAGACCTCAGTTGTATCTACCTCGTGACCCAATTGCTAGTCTCAAGGATGCCGATAAAGTAGCGTTGCTGGAGAAGCTTGAAGGCTATGCTCGTACACTGGATCCGCGTGTTATTCAGGTAATGGCGTCGCTTGCTGGAGAGTATGAAGTCGTTTTGGTGGCACGTAGTGATGGTTTGTTAGCAGCCGATGTCAGGCCTTTGGTGCGTTTGTCTTTACAAGTTATTGTTGAAGAAAAGAATCGCCGCGAACAGGGTTCTGCGGGTGGGGGCGGCCGTTTTGATTATAGCTATTTTACGGATGACATACTACATGATTATGCGACTAAAGCAGTGCATCAAGCAGTGGTTAATTTAGATGCGCGGCCTGCACCAGCAGGGGTTATGACGGTTGTATTAGGCAGTGGGTGGCCAGGTATTTTGCTGCATGAAGCAATTGGTCATGGATTGGAAGGGGACTTTAATCGAAAAGGCAGTTCCGCATTTTCAGGACGTGTTGGGGAACGTGTTGCTGCTAACGGTGTGACGGTAGTGGATGATGGTACGATTGAACGTAGGCGTGGATCATTGAATATTGATGACGAAGGAAATCCAACGCAATGTACTGTGCTCATAGAAGATGGCATACTAAAGGGTTATCTGCAAGATATGTTGAATGCGCGCTTGATGAATTTGCCCGTAACAGGGAATGGTAGGCGGGAATCATTTGCGCACATTCCAATGCCTCGCATGACTAATACTTATATGCTTAATGGTGATAAGGATCCAGAAGAAATAATTGGTTCTGTAAAGCACGGTTTATACGCAGTAAATTTTGGTGGTGGGCAAGTAGATATTACGAGTGGGAAGTTTGTTTTTTCAACTGCGGAAGCCTATATGATTGAGGATGGAAAAATCTCTTATCCTGTGAAAGGAGCTACTTTAATTGGCAATGGCCCGGATGTACTGACACGTGTTTCTATGCTTGGCAATGATATGACGCTTGATCCTGGTGTTGGAACCTGTGGAAAAGAAGGTCAAAGTGTTCCCGTTGGAGTGGGTCAACCCACTTTGCGAGTAGATGGGTTGACGGTGGGTGGAACGGGCAGTTAACAGTAACAAAACGAGCCATTATGGTTAGAAATTATGTTAATTACTTGGATGAAATTGATATTGGGATGCAGAAAGTATGAGTGTGGAATTAACCGGCGCTGAAATTACAATACGTTGCTTGCAGGAGGAAGGAGTGGACTGTATTTTCGGCTACCCTGGCGGGGCAGTGCTGTTTCTTTATGATGAATTATTTAAACAGGATAAAGTCAGACATATTTTGGTGCGGCATGAACAGGCTGCCGTTCATGCGGCAGATGGCTATGCTCGCTCCAGTAATAAGGTAGGCGTGGCATTGGTTACGTCTGGACCTGGTGTGACGAATGCTGTCACAGGTATTGCGACCGCTTATATGGACTCAATTCCAATGGTTGTCATCAGTGGACAAGTGCCTACGGGTGCAATTGGTTTGGATGCATTTCAGGAGGTAGACACAGTGGGTATTACGCGTCCCTGTGTTAAGCATAACTTTCTGGTAAAAGACATCACAGAGTTGGCGTTAACGATTAAGAAAGCATTTTACATTGCATCGACGGGTCGACCAGGTCCCGTTTTGGTCGACATCCCCAAGGATGTTACCCAACATAAGACTCAGTTTGTTTATCCTGATAGCGTTACGATGCGATCCTACAATCCTGTGATTAAGGGACATTCCAGACAGATTAAGAAAGCAGTGCAACTGTTACATAGTGCAAAGCGTCCGATAATTTATGCGGGTGGTGGGGTAATTCTGAGTGATGCATCAGCACAGTTAACTGAATTGGCGCAGCTGCTGAACTTTCCCTGTACCAATACTTTGATGGGGTTAGGTGGCTATCCTGCTACGGACAGACAGTCTCTGGGTATGCTTGGTATGCATGGTACATATGAAGCGAACATGGCTATGCAGTATTGTGATGTCCTGGTCGCTGTTGGCGCACGTTTTGATGATCGTGTTATCGGTAACCCTAAACACTTTTCGAATGAAAATCGAAAAATTATTCATATCGATATTGATCCGTCATCGATTTCAAAACGTGTCAAAGTAGACGTGCCAATAGTCGGTAATGTTTCTGATGTGTTGAAAGAGTTTATTAAATTAGTTAAGACTGGAAAGGAAGGTTCTGACCAGGCAGCATTGAAAGAATGGTGGAAGCAGATTGAATTGTGGCGTGCGCGAAATTGCTTAAAGTATGATCGAGAGAGTGCGATTATTAAGCCGCAGATGGTAATTGAGAAGCTGTATAACGTAACCAAAGGTAATGCTTTTATTACGTCGGATGTTGGGCAACATCAGATGTGGGCCGCACAGTTTTACAAATTTGATAAACCACGTCGTTGGATTAATTCTGGTGGTTTGGGAACAATGGGCTTTGGCCTGCCTGCTGCGATGGGTGTTCAATTTGCTAATCCAAAGGATAAGGTGGCTTGTGTCACGGGTGAAGCAAGTATTCAAATGTGCATACAAGAGTTGTCAACTTGTAAGCAATATAAATTACCATTGAAAATCATAAATTTAAATAATCGTTACATGGGTATGGTGAGGCAATGGCAAGAATTTTTTCATGGCAATCGTTATGCTGAATCTTATATGAATGCACTGCCAGATTTTGTTAAGCTTGCTGAAAGTTACGGTCACGTTGGTATGAAAATTGAAAATCCAGAGGATATTGAAGGTGCATTAAAAGAAGCGTTTAAGCTTAAAGATCAACTCGTATTTATGGATTTTATTACCGATCAGACTGAAAATGTTTTTCCAATGGTACCTGGTGGTAAAGGGCTTTCTGAAATGATTTTGGTGTAAACAGCAATGCGACATATTATCTCTCTGTTGATGGAAAATGAAGCGGGTACTTTGTCACGTATAGCAGGTTTATTTTCTGCACGTGGCTATAATATTGAATCACTCTCTGTCGCGCCGACTGAAGATCCAACTTTGTCACGCATGACATTGGTCACAGTCGGATCGGATGATGTGGTGGAACAGATAACTAAGCAGCTGAATAAGTTGATTGAGGTGGTAAAAGTAATCGATTTGAATGATGGCAATCATATTGAACGTGAACTGATGTTAGTGAAAGTGCGTACAGTCGGTTCAGATCGAGAAGAAATAAAACGTTTGGCTGATATTTTTCGCGGTTGTATTATTGATGTTACTGACAAGTCTTATACCATCGAGTTAACAGGTACCAGTTCAAAACTCGATGCGTTTCTTGAAACAATAGATCATAGTGATGTTCTGGAAACAGTACGTACGGGTGCTTCTGGCATAGGGCGTGGAGAGTGGCTTTTGAAGTTATAACTACTGTCAGCAGTCAGAATTCGGGAGCCACAGGTGAAGAGTAGTGTGTCGTCTTTTTTCTCTAGATATAATTCATTTCCGCCTGTCAAAAACCATGTAAAAAAGGAAAATAATGAAAGTTTATTACGATAAAGATGCAGATTTGTCCCTGATTAAGGGAAAGAAAGTAACTATAGTTGGCTACGGCTCTCAAGGTCATGCACATGCTAATAATCTGAAAGAATCGGGTGTGAAGATCACAGTGGGTTTGCGTGAAGATGGCGTATCTTGGGATAAAGCCAAGAAAGCGGGTTTAACCGTTAAGAAAATTTCACAATCTGTAAAAGATGCAGACGTTGTGATGGTCTTGTTGCCCGATGAACAGATTGCAGTAATTTATAAAACCGAGATTGAGCCCAATCTCAAGAAGGGTGCAACGCTTGCGTTTGCCCATGGGTTTAATGTTCATTATGGTCAGGTAACAACGCGTGAAGATTTGGATGTCATTATGATTGCTCCCAAGGGCCCTGGACATTTGGTGCGCTCAACATATGTGCAAGGTGGTGGCGTTCCTTCACTTATTGCTGTACATCAAGATAAATCGGGTAAAGCACGTGATTTAGCGTTGTCTTATGCTGCAGCAAATGGTGGTACACGAGGTGGCGTCATTGAGACTAATTTTCGTGAAGAAACAGAAACAGATTTGTTTGGTGAACAGGTTGTGTTGTGTGGCGGGTTAACGGCACTGATTCAGGCAGGTTTTGAAACTCTTGTTGAGGCGGGTTATGCACCTGAAATGGCTTATTTTGAGTGTCTGCATGAAGTTAAATTAATTGTCGATTTGATTTACGAAGGAGGCATTGCAAACATGCGTTATTCCATATCTAATAATGCGGAATATGGTGATGTTTCGCGTGGCACACGCATTATTACTGAAGAAACACGTGCAGAAATGCGCAAGATCTTACGTGAGATTCAGACGGGTGAATATGCGCGTGAATTTATATTAGAGAATCAAGCGGGCGCTCCTGTGTTGAAGTCCAGTCGCCGTCTTGCCTCTGAACACCAAATTGAGACTGTTGGTGCCAAGTTGCGCGATATGATGCCGTGGATCAAGAAAAATCAATTGGTTGATCAAATAAAAAACTAAGATAATTGAATATTATTTTCAATATTTAAGTATTTTTACGCTAACCAATTTTTTCCTGCAAATTTTTATGTCCCATTATCCTCATCCTTTTATTGCGCGCGAAGGTTGGTCTTTTATCGCAACAGCATTCACTGCTGCGTTGCTGGTTCATATATTCGTTGACTGGCTATGGGCTGTACCGCTTTGGTTAATTGCTGTTTTTGTTCTGCAATTTTTTCGTGATCCCCCGCGTGAGGTTCCTTCAGTACAGAATGCCATATTATCGCCTGCTGATGGCAGAATTGTTGCGGTGGAGAAGTTAGAAGATCCATACTTAAAACGCGAGGCAATTAAAGTCAGTGTGTTTATGAATGTATTCAATGTACATTCAAATCGTAGTCCAGTGGATGGGGAACTTCGTGATAAATGGTATTTTCCTGGAAAATTTATCAATGCTGATTTGCCCAAAGCGTCATTAGAAAATGAACGTAATGCGTTATGGATAAGGACCGATAATGGTGCTGATGTGACCTGTGTTCAGGTTGCGGGGTTGATTGCAAAGCGAATTCTCTGTCATGTTACACCAGGGGATCATCTGATGCGTGGACAGCGTTTTGGTTTTATTCGTTTTGGATCCCGGGTGGATGTTTATTTGCCACTTGATACTAAAATTAAGGTAAATATCGGTGATAAAGTGTATGCGACATCGACAATATTGGCAGAATTAAATGGATAGCAGTTTGTATCTTTAAGTTTTATTAATTTTACAAACTATATTTTTTATGCCTAGTTTGTGAGATTAGTATTTTTTTGTTGTCAGTGCTTATATTAGATAGGAGTTATTGTTTTTGCTATTCATTTCTTTTGTGACGAGTTATTCTGTTTAAATTGTAAGATTCTAGTAGTCATGGCAGGAAAGATAGAGCGTAGAAATTGATTTCTCGGATTTTCTTTGCTTTGTGATAGATCCTCTTAATCTGATAGACTATTTGGATGGCTTCTCGGTATGATCGCTTATTTGCCGTCAGTTTGATCCCGTTTATTATTAGTTAGTATTCATTTTTATTCATAGCCATAATGCCTGATTCTCATCCTTCACGTTTCGTACTCAAGTCTCGACTGCGACGGCGCGGCATTTATTTACTTCCCAATCTATTTACGACTGCCGCTTTGTTCGCGGGGTTCTACGCAATTGTGCAGGCGATGAATGGAAATTTTGAACATGCAGCCATAGCAATTTTTATTGCTATGGTACTAGATGGCTTAGATGGGCGGGTAGCACGATTAACACATACGCAGAGTGAATTTGGTGCAGAGTATGACAGTATGTCTGATATGGTGTCGTTCGGTGTTGCGCCTGCATTAATCGTCTATGAATGGGCCTTGAAAGATATGGGAAAGTGGGGTTGGATTGCAGCGTTTATTTATTGCGCTTGTGCTGCATTGCGGTTAGCGCGGTTTAACACAAATATAGAAGTGATTGATAAGCGATTTTTTCAGGGATTACCCAGTCCTGCAGCCGCCGCATTAATTGCTGGGCTGGTGTGGGTAACGCTAGATTTCCATGTACAAGGAACAGATATTAAATGGTTGGTATGGATGGTTACGTTATTTGCAGGGTTAACTATGGTTAGCAGCCTTCCCTACTATAGTGGCAAAGAGATCGACTTACGTAAAAGAGTGCCTTTTTTTAGCGTTTTGTTGTTGGTACTGTTCTTTTTTGTATTAATCCCAAGTCACCCACCATTAGTATTGTTTGGCTTGTTTGCATTTTATGCGCTGTCAGGTTATTTCATGAAATTGTGGCGCTTTGGCAGAGATAAAAAAAACAGTAATATGCCCAACCCCTGACGAATTGCTATTGCATAAAAAGAAAAAAGTATTTATATTCTACTTCTATGATGAAAATAAATCTTGAAATTTCACCTGCTTGTTTGCATATTCCGTTATTCTTAACGGGATTACTGCTGCGCTTTGTGCGCTAATAATTCCTCATCATTTCCCCCTTTTCTGCTCTATAAAATTCCAACTGCGAGTTTTATAACCGTTTAATTTTCTTCCTGAAGTGGAGAGAGTAATGCAAGATCATTTAATTATTTTTGATACGACCCTGCGTGATGGCGAACAAAGCCCTGGTGCATCGATGACCAAAGAGGAAAAAGTGCGCATAGCTTGGCAACTGGAACATATGGGTGTGGACGTCATTGAAGCTGGATTCCCAGCAGCTTCTAATGGAGATTTTGAAGCAGTTAAGGCAGTCGCTGACACGGTTAAGAATAGTGTCGTATGTGGATTGGCGCGTGCTATCGAGGCAGATATTAGGCGCGCAGGTGAGGCCATAAAGGGAGCAAATTCTGCACGTATTCATACGTTTATTGCTACGTCACCGATTCATATGAAGAACAAGCTACGTATGACGCCAGATCAGGTGGTAGAGCAAGCAGTCAAAGCGATCAATTGGTCACGAAACTATACAGATAACATCGAGTTTTCTCCAGAAGATGCCGGTCGTTCAGAAATTGATTTTTTGTGTCGTATACTGGAAGCAGTGATAGATGCTGGGGCGACGACACTGAATATCCCGGACACCGTTGGTTACACGATGCCAGAGCAATTCGGCAAACTGATTCGTACCTTGCGGGAGCGTATTCCTAATTCTGATAAAGCCATATTCTCAGTTCATTGTCATAATGATTTGGGATTGGCCGTTGCCAATTCTTTAGCTGCAGTGATGAATGGTGCGCGCCAAGTAGAGTGTACGATCAATGGTTTGGGGGAGCGCGCAGGGAATGCTTCACTTGAAGAAGTCGTTATGGCCGTACGTACGCGTCAGGATTTTTTCTCGTGTGATACAAAGATAGATGCGACGCATATTGTGCCAGCAAGTAAATTGGTGTCGGGTATTACAGGCTTTCCGGTGCAGCCTAATAAAGCTATTGTGGGCGCTAATGCATTTGCACATGAGTCGGGTATTCATCAGGATGGGGTTCTTAAGCACCGTGAAACCTATGAAATTATGCGTGCAGAAGATGTTGGATGGGGTGCAAATAAATTATTGCTAGGTAAACATTCTGGGCGCAATGCGTTTCGCAGTCGTTTGAAGGAACTCGGTATCGAGTTGGAATCAGAGGAGATGCTCAATAATACATTTATGCGTTTCAAGGAATTGGCTGACAAGAAGCATGAGATCTTTGATGAAGATCTTCAGGCCTTGGTTTCTGACGAAGTACTAATTCTACAAGAGCATTATAGGTTATTGTCGTTAACGATTCATTGCGAAACGGGTGAGATTCCTTATGCTCGTTTAGTGATTGCTGAGGAAGGTAACGAATTACATGCTGAGTCAGAAGGAAGTGGACCAGTGGATGCAACTTTTCGTGCTATTGAAAAAATATTGACTAGCGGTGCCAAATTGCAACTATTTTCGGTTAATAACATTACCAGTGGTACCGACTCACAAGGTGAGGTGACAGTTCGGTTACAAAAAGCTGAGCGTATTGTTAATGGGCATGGTGCTGATACTGACATTGTCGTAGCTGCAGCAAAGGCCTATCTGAGTGCGTTGAATAAACTGAATAGTAAATTTGAGCGGGCGCATCCACAGGTATAGTGGTTAAAAGAAATGAATCGAAAAAATGATGGGAGGTATTTCCCCTTTATTCTTTGTCTGGTGATATTGCTGTCTTGGGTTGTTGAAGTGCAAGCATTTCAGTTTAAAGATTCTACGGGAAAGACACACACACTTACAGATTATAAGGGTAAGTGGGTGTTGATAAATTTCTGGGCAACTTGGTGTCCGCCTTGTTTAAAGGAAATCCCTGATTTAGTCTCGCTCTATGAAAGCCGAAAGGATATTATAATAATTGGTGTTGCAATGGATGAGGCGGATCCCGAAGTCGTGCTGGAATTTGTCAAGTCTATGTCTATCTCCTATCCAACAGTTTTTGGAGATAAGCATGTTGCTGCTCAACTTGATGTGGTTTCTATGCTACCCAGCACCTATTTATTTGATCCTACAGGTAAACCCGCTGCACGAAAGCTTGGACTCATCACACGAAAGAGTATTGAGGAATTTATAGAATCAAAATCGATGGTTCAATCGACGCTTCCTTAAGGTACTTAACTGGGTATTGTTGCAGAAGGATAGGCCCAAGTATTACGCCATGCATTGAGTATACGCTGTGGATAAACAGATTCTCCGAGGCTTCCGTTGTATCGCCCTAGGGCACGAAAGTAATTTCCCTGCTCAATATCGAGATAATGGCGCAGGATTGCGCACCCGTAACGTAAATTAACGCGTAAGTGGAAGAGGTTATGATCTTTTTTGCTTCCAATTGTTTTTACCCAGAATGGCATGATCTGCATGTAGCCGCGTGCGCCAGCTATTGAAACAGCGTATTTCTTAAAACCACTTTCAACTTGTATAACACTTAATACAAGTTGTGGGTTCAAACCTGCGCGAATAGCTTCATAGTAAACGGTTCGAAGGAAGTCATTACGCTCTTTTTGCTCGGGCATGAATTCTTTTAATCGAATGTGCATGGCTGAGAGCCATGCTTTACCTTCAGTCTTAAATGTGAATTGCAGATATGAAACGGGCTGGTCGCTAATTGTTTTTTGCGCGACTGTTTGTGTGCTAGCAGTAAGCGATTGGTAACGTTGATCCTCAGCCTGTACAAATAAGGAAAATAATAATAGGAGTGCTGTTCCAACTAATTGATACATATCTTTGCTGTGATGAAAGAAAGGATGTTTTCTAGAGGTATTGCCTGTGATGTTTTGTCACATCGACCTTGGTATTCAATAGTTGATGCTTTCAAGCCCCGTTCACCAATAATAATGCGATGTGGTATGCCAATAAGTTCCATGTCAGCAAACATGACACCCGGGCGTTCGTCACGATCATCTAATAAAACCTCGATATTGGCATCAGAGAATTCTTTGTATAGTCTTTCTACTTCAGTTTTTACTCGACTGTTTTTATTCATACCAATGGGTACGATGACAAGCTGGTAGGGTGCGATTGTTAGTGGAAAAATGATGCCATGCTCATCGTGATGCTGCTCAATAGCTGCTGCCACAATGCGTGATATACCAATTCCATAACAACCCATCTCCATAGCTTGTGTTTGTCCCAGTTCATCAAGATAGTTTGCCTTCATGGTTTCTGCATATTTGGTACGTAGTTTAAAAATATGTCCGACTTCTATTCCTCGGCAAATTTCCAGTGTACCTTTACCATCAGGTGAAGGATCTCCAGAAACAATATTACGAATGTCGAAAACATGATCAGGTATTTTAATATCTCGATTAAAATTCACCTGGGTGAAGTGAAAACCTTCTTCATTAGCACCACAAACGAAATTACTCATTTCCATAACGGCGTTGTCGGCAATGACACATGTTTCCAGTCCAACAGGACCAATATATCCAGGATATGTGCCTGTTTCTTCAAGTATCGCTTCTTCACTGGCTAATTGGAAGTCAGCCAGAAAAGGTATTTTTCTTACTTTAAATTCATTTAATTGATGGTCGCCACGCAGTAATAGAAAGAAAATTTTGTTATTTGCGGTCACCGCTAATGTTTTAACGGTATTTTGTAAGGGTATATTTAGAAAATCGGCTACATCCTGGCAAGTTTTCTTATCAGGTGTTGCAATTTTCTGTATGTTGCCATCATGCGCTTCAGGTTTTTTCTGGTATGGAAGTGTTTCGGCTAATTCGATATTGGCGGCATAATCAGAATCAGGGCAAAATGCGATGGCATCTTCACCTGAATCAGCTAAAACATGAAATTCATGTGAACCGCTGCCACCTATTGCGCCAGTATCTGCCGTTACCGCGCGAAAATTGAGCCCAAGTCGTGTGAAAATTCGATGATAAGTATCGTACATGCACTGATAAGTTTGTTCCAGACTGGCTTCATCAATATGAAATGAGTAAGCATCTTTCATTATGAATTCACGTGCACGCATGACGCCAAAACGTGGACGAATTTCATCACGAAATTTAGTTTGTATCTGATAAAAATTTAGGGGTAACTGACGATAACTTCTTATTTCCCGTCTTGCGATATCAGTAATAATTTCTTCATGTGTGGGACCAAAGCAAAACTCGTGTTCGTGTCTATCTTTTATTTTTAACATCTGTGGCCCAAACACTTCCCATCTATCTGTTTCTTGCCATAGTTCCGCGGGTTGTATTGCTGGCATTAAAAGTTCTATCGCGCCATTTTTATTCATCTCTTCGCGAACAATGTTTTCAACTTTGCGCAGCACTCTTAAACCCAATGGCATCCAAGTATACAATCCGCTACCAAGACGCTTGATGAGACCTGCACGCAACATGAGTTTGTGGCTAATTAGTTCCGCTTCAGTGGGAGCTTCCTTTAGTGTAGAAATAAAAAATTGTGAGACGCGCATGTGTGATTCCATTATTATTGTGATATGACGGGGAAGCAATTCTACCTTGAAATACTTGGCTAAGTATGGTTTAGTCTATATGTTGCGCGTGATGAAGACATGGGATGAATAAGTAAACGAATGGATCAGTGTAGCCGTGCATGGATTTTTGTTTTTTGATCACTTTAAATCTGAAGAAAAGTATGAAAAAATCCACACTATTTAAAAGGTCAAATGGGTAATTGTCATGATTGACCGTAACGGATATCGCCCCAATGTTGGTATTATTCTACTGAACTCAAAAAATGAAGTTTTCTGGGGAAAGCGTATTAGACAGGACTCTTGGCAGTTTCCTCAAGGTGGCATCAAGTTAGGTGAAAGTCCTGAGCAAGCGATGTATAGGGAACTAACAGAAGAGGTGGGTTTGCTTTCCGGCCATGTTGAAATTATGGGGCGCACACGAGACTGGTTGCGTTATGAAGTACCCGATCGATGGATTAGACGTGAGTGGCGTGGAAATTACAAAGGACAAAAGCAGATTTGGTATCTGTTGCGTTTAGTTGGGCGTGATAGTGATGTTTCGCTACGTTCCAGTTCGCATCCTGAATTTGATGCTTGGCGTTGGAATCAATATTGGGTTGAACTGGAATCAGTTGTTGAATTTAAGCGCAAAGTTTATCAGCAAGCGTTGACAGAACTCTCTCGTTTACTTAAATCAGATTTTCATCAAGAGAACGGATATAAAAAAAGTAATCATCGTGTCAAGGATACTGTGACGACCCAGCTGAAAGTAAGCGAATAAAAATAGTAAATGGGTTTTCTGTCTAAACATATGTAGGCTGCACTTTATAGTTCATATAGATCGAAGGAGAAACAATTAGGTTTTAAATTCTTGTATGATTCTTCTTTGTGTTTCATCAGGCGTAATCGGCTGCGCCATTACAGTCGTATTTTAAGGAGATTACCAATGATGATACGTACACTGATTGTGTCACTGTTATCGATTAGTGCTATTGTCACCTCGATCAATGTGTCAGCTAATGAGCCTATCCAACCTATTAAAGCGGTTAAGCCACAAAATCCAGATTTGGTTGAGCTGGGTAAGAAGCTGTTTTTTGATCCTCGTCTATCTAAATCAGGTTTTATTTCTTGTAATTCCTGTCATAACTTAAGTATGGGAGGAACTGATAATATTCCCACTTCTATTGGTCATGCATGGCACCAGGGACCAATTAATGCGCCAACAGTGTTAAACTCCAGTATGAATTTGGCTCAGTTCTGGGACGGACGCGCGAAAGATTTAAAGGAACAAGCGGGCGGGCCTATTGCAAATCCTGGTGAAATGGGATTTACGCATGAGTTGGTTGTAGATGTCGTACGCTCAATTCCACAATATCGTGCCTATTTTGATAAGGCATTTGGCTCAGACCAAGTTAATATTGATAGAGTAACTACAGCTATTGCGGCATTTGAAGAAACATTGGTTACGCCGGGCTCACGTTTTGATCAGTGGTTAGAGGGTGATAAAAAGGCGATCAATAAAACTGAGTTAAAGGGATATGAATTATTCAAAAGTAGTGGTTGCGTGGGTTGTCATAATGGTCCTGCTGTAGGGGGTGCACTTTATCAAAAATTTGGTGTTCATGCACCCTATAAAACTGCTAATAAAGCAGAAGGTAGAAAAGGAGTGACAGGGCAAGATTCCGATCTAAATGTATTTAAAGTCCCCACTTTACGTAATATAGAGTTAACCTATCCCTATTTTCATGACGGGGCTGTTGCAACATTGGAAGAAGCAGTTAAAACAATGGGTAAATTGCAACTAAATCGTGCTTTCAATGAAAAAGAAACCGCTAGTATTGTGGCATTTCTGAAGACATTAACAGGCAAGCAACCCGATATTAAGCTGCCTATTCTGCCACCTTCTACAAATGATACACCAAGACCACAACCATTCTAAATAGGAATGTATAGTTTTCTTGGACAGTGGTAATAAACTGTGTCAGAGATTATCCAGGCTGTATAATCAACTTGGGTAATCTTTAAAAATGGGCTTGGAAAATTATTTTTTATCTGTAGTAGTTTCTTATGTGGATTTGCGTTATAAAATGAAGTAGAGTCATTATATTAATAATTAGAATAAGGGACTACCCATGGGTACTAAAGGGCAGTTATTGCAAGATCCATTTCTAAATTTATTACGGAAGGAGCATATACCCGTATCAATCTATTTAGTGAATGGCATTAAATTGCAGGGCCATATTGACTCGTTTGATCAATATGTTGTACTGTTGAAAAACTCAGTGACACAGATGGTATATAAACATGCCATATCTACCGTGGTTCCTGCTAGAGCAGTTACCATTCCTGTTGAAACGGTAAATTAAATTGTGTAACTGCCCTACTGTTCAACTTGCGATTCCCCGTGGTCTTGCCACGGGGAGCATTATAGTTTGTGTTTTTGAAGTCAGCGTAGCGCGCCGTTTTTGGTTTTCTGCGCCGTAATACCCCGCGGTCTTGCCGCGGGGATAGGTGCAGGGCGCGCGGAGCAAATTTATTTGAGAACCTATCAAAAAGTATAAGACTTTTCCTCTCAACAATTTGGTTTTTA
>CAXBGL010000055.1:0-14985 GCA_963975255.1 uncultured Nitrosomonas sp.
TGGCTCGCCTTCTCTACAACATTTCGCATTCCAACATTCTAAAGACTAATTAGACCCCCGTGGCAAGACCACGGGGAATCACAAGTTCAAGATTAAGTATTTACTATCCTTTCCCTAATTACTCAGTTTAATCGCAATGATTTAACCAGGAGCTTTTAAATTAGCACTTCAAGTGGAGCAGGATGGCTAAGAAATGCTGTTGGACTAGCAGTTAAACCATAAGCACCAGACTGCAATACCACAACCCAATCACCCACTGCAGCCTCGGACATTTCCATTTGATCCGCCAACACATCCAGCGGAGTACAAAGTGGCCCCACTACTGAAACAACCTCCCGCTTGTCACCTTGTACTTTATTGCCGATTACAACAGGATAATTCTTACGAATTACCTGACCAAAATTTCCAGAAGCTGCTAGATGATGATGCAAACCACCATTCGTTACCAAAAACACTTGTCCCCTTGACAGTTTCCGTTCCAACACACGGCACACATAGATGCCTGCCTCAGCCACCATGTACCGACCCAACTCAATTACAATCTGAGATTCAGGCAGCTTTCGCTTCACCTCTGGCAACAAACGTCGTAAATTTTCGCCAATGGCAGCGATATCTAACGCGCGTTCTCCAGGGAAATAAGGAATACCAAAACCACCACCTATATTTAATAAACGAACAGGTGTTGGTGCATTAGCTGCAAGTCGCATACCCAGTTGCAAGGTTTTCTCATGGGCCTCCTGAATGGCGTCTACTTTTAAGTTTTGAGAACCACTAAAAATATGAAACCCGACAAAATTTAATCCAAGTTTACCTATTTGCGCAAGCATGGCTGGAACACGCTCCGCATCCACACCAAATTGCTTAGAACCACCACCCATTTTCATACCTGAGGCTTTGAGTTCAAAATCCGGATTGACACGAATTGCCACATTTGGGCGAATATTCAGACGTGCCGCCAATTTAGCAATAAGTGCCATTTCTTGCTCGGACTCCATATTTAAAACAATCTCTGCAGCAATTGCACAAGCAAGTTCATCCTCACTTTTTCCCGGCCCAGCAAAGCTGACATTAGCTGGCGACATTACCGTATCCAACGCAACATGCATTTCTCTCACTGATGCAACGTCAATTCCATCCACCAAATGGGCTAGATGCTGAACGACTGCAGGCATGGGATTGGCTTTCATTGCGTAATGGAGATGAACTTCATCAGGTAAATGTTGACGTAGCAACGCAATTCTCTCCGTGATTTTTTGCCTGTCATAAGCATAAAATGGGGCACCACCAACTCGTTGCACTAATCGAGTAAGCGATAGATCTCCTATCTGCAGGCAATCATCATGCACCGGAAATTGTGTTAAAACAGCGTGTTTTGGACGATGTGTACTCATTGATCACTTTCCAGAAAAGTTAACTTCATTTCCTGAGCAAGGCTTTTACGATCAATTTTACCGTTTGGATTACGTGGCAAATTCCCCTCACGAAAATCAATCAAACTGGGTAACATAAAAGCAGGAAGTTGACGCTTGCATGCTGCTAGCAGCACATTGATATCTGGCGTTACCTCCTCCCGAGAAGTGACTAATACAACAATAGCTTGACCCAGCACAGGGTGAGGCACACCAATCGCAACGGCTTCCCCCACACATTCCGTCGCATAGATTACCTCCTCCACTTCCGTAGGACTGACACGATAACCCGAAGTTTTGATCATCTCATCACGACGACCGACAAAATATAGAAACCCTTCTTCATCCATTTTCACTGTATCACCTGACCACACTGCTAGCTCGGGAATAGTAAGCCCAGTTTGACGCAAGGGAAGTGGCTTAAAACAAGCTGAAGTTTTTTCAGCATCATTCCAATACCCCATGGATACCAGTGATCCACGGTGCACAAGTTCTCCCGGTTCCCCAGGAACACAGTGCGAGCCGTCTTCACGCAATACAAGAATTTCAGCATTAGGAATAGCTTTGCCGATAGCGTCTGGACGCTTATCAATTTCTTCAGGGGGTAGAAAAGTAGAACGAAAAGCTTCTGTGAGCCCATACATCAGAAATACTTTTGTATTTGGAAGTATGCCGCGAAGCAAATCAAGTGTCGTACACGGCATTGCTCCACCGGAATTTGTAATATAACGTAGCGATTTAGTTTTTCCCCAATTTAATTGGGCTAATTGGATCCATAATGGGGGCACCGCTGCAAGGCCAGTGATGCGCTCTTCTTCAACAGCGCGAATGATGTCACGCGGCAATAAATAATTCATTAAGATATTCGTTGCACCAACATAAAAAGCAGTTGTAAGTTGGCTGAGTCCATAATCAAAGCTTAATGGAAGCACTGACAGAATCCGATCATCTGACTCATTCTCCAAATACTGAGAAACGCTCTTTGCGCCAGCCACAAGATTACGGTGGGAAAGCACAACACCCTTTGGTTTACCTGTACTGCCTGAAGTGTAAAGAATTGCAGCCATGTCACTGTCAATGCTGTGGTATGGCTTATGATTTTCAGAAACAGAATCAATATCTTCCCAGCGTATGATATTCAAGCCAGGAATGATTGGAAGATTATCTCCTGAATCAATTACCACAACACTGTGGAGATCATGACAAGATGATAAAATTGTAGTCAGTAATTTTAACCGCTCAACTGAGGTCACTAAAACTCTTACATTACAATCAGTAAGAATATAGGCCACTTGGTCTGGTTTCAGAAGCGGATTAACTGGAACAAACACACCGCCTGCAGCAGCTGCTGCAAACATAGCACTAACAACCTCTAAACGTTTTTCCAGGTAAATTGCAAGGCGCTCACTCCGACCAAGCCCTAGATCAAGCAAACCAACCATTGTTGTTTTGACTTCTCTGGCTAAACCCGCATAGCTCCTTCGCTGCCCCTGATAGGCCAGTGCCTCTGCGTCAGGTGTGCGCTCTGCAGCGTTATAAATCAAATCATGAATTAAGTCGGGCATTTATACAAAATTGCTTATTATATTGTTTATTACTCGCATCAAAAAAACAACCTTGGCTATACACTCATTCACTTCAATCCACATCGACCCATCAAATCATAAATGGTAGGGCGACTAACACCGAGCATCTTAGCTGCCTTTGCAACATTCCCATCGACTCTAGCTAATGCTTTTACCAAGGCCTTACACTCTTCTTTCTCACGTACCTGACGTAAATTAATCGGTCCCAATTCTGTCTCCGATACTTGCAACCCAAGATCCTCTGCGCTAATTCGCGATCCTTCAGCCATAATAACAGCACGTTTGACACAATTCTCCATTTCACGCACATTACCCGGCCATTGATGGCTTTCAATCGCTGCCAGTGCTTCCTGGCTAAAATTAAGTGAAGGTCGTCCCTCCTTAGTACAAAACTTATTCTTAAAATGATGGGCCAGCAGCACAGCATCGCCTATTCGGTCTCTCAAGGGTGGAATTGTAATAACAATCTCACACAATCGGTAAAAAAGATCCTCACGAAACTGCCCGGTTTCCATCAGTTTATTCAAGTTCTGATGCGTTGCGCAGACAATCCGTATATCCACAGGAATCTCTTCACGCCCACCAATACGCTCAATCACTCGCTCCTGTAAAAAACGCAATAATTTTGCTTGAAGTGACAAAGGTAAATCACCCACTTCATCAAGAAAAAAAGTTCCACCCTCAGCAAGTTCAATTTTTCCCAGCGTTTGCTTTGCAGCACCCGTAAAGGCACCTTTCTCATAACCAAACAATTCACTTTCCAACAGTGCATCAGGGATTGCTGCACAATTAATAGCCATGAAGCGCTTCTCTTTTCTATTGCTCAAGCGATGAAGTGCGCGTGCCAAAACTTCTTTACCTGTACCACTATCACCCAACAACATAACGGTAGCATCAGATGGCGCCACTTTTTCGATATTCGAACATGCTTTAATTAACGATGGGTCACGGGTAACAATATCAACAACAGGAGAATCACTTTGCGTCAACAACAAATTGCGATTCTCTTGCTGTATCGCATGCAAATAGAATGCCCTTTCTACGACCAATCCAAGCATATCGGGATCAAAAGGTTTTTGATGAAAATCATAAGCACCCATTTCAATGGCTTTTAGCGCATTGGCATGATCCTGATTCCCAGTAAGCACAATTAACTTGGTATCTGGCGCAAGAACAAGCATCTCCTGCAGTGTCGCCAATCCTTCTGATGAGCCATCTGGGTCAGGTGGCAATCCAAGATCCATCGTAACCACTGCGGGCTCATGTCGCCGAACCTGAGCCAATGCACTCTCGCGATCTGTTGCCACCAATACTTCATAGGTATCAAAATTCCAGCACAACTGTTTTTGCAAGCCTAGGTCATCTTCAATAATCAGTAATTTCTTTTTCTCCTGATTTACTTGCATGCGTTCACCTGCTCATAATTATCAGATTGATACACAATGTTCATGACGATTTCTGTATGCACTTTGAAAAAAGGTGTGTTTGGAAAGTAAAAGTTATATCGACACTTTCTCAATTAATTAAGCCATCCCCATACTACCAGTCTCACACTCAGAAACTTTGATAAAATACAGGGTCAATGATGCTTAATTCTAAATTAACCAAGACTAATAACTATTTCATTGCCACGTTATCTCAGACTTCTGTCGCTACCAGTCAAACTTTTTTTATTTCCTAGGACACCCATCTGTCTTTTTAAGTCTATCGTATAAACAAACAATCCAGAACCAGTATTAAATAGCAGTTCAGGCAACATCATGCTGCTGAAGTTGTAACAGTATGCGAAAAAGCGTGCCAACCAATTCTGTACTCGTCACTTCTAACCGCCCACCCAGCTCACGAACATACTCGCTACTTTCAAAAACACCGATACCCATGCCCGCTGATTTAGTAGACTCAAAAGGCTTAAATAATCTTTCGCTAATAAACTCCTCACTCATACCATGCCCGGTATCCTTGATTTCAACTACTGCAAAACCATCCTGTTTCATCAAATTAACCCAAACCTGACCTTCTTTGGGCGTTGCTTCAATAGCATTCTGAACAAGATGACCGAGTACGCGCTCAAGCCGTGATCGATTAGCAAATATAGTCAAATCAGAATCTCGTATTTCAAGTATAGGTCTGGGTTCAAAACCAAACTTACTCTCCACAATTTCCTGTAATAATTGCTCTAATAAAACTGGGCCAGGTTTCTCCATAGAACTGCCATTACTCAATTTTTCTAGAAGTCGTTTCATTTTACGAATGGATAGATTAACCGTTTGAACCATATCAACCTGAAACTTAGGATTATTTTTGTGCTTCTCAGCATTTGAGATTAAAAGTGATAGCTGAAAAATCAGATTCTTTAAGTCGTGTACGACAAAAGTAGACATACGATTGAATGATTCAAACTGGCGTGCCACCATAAGCGCACGAGTCGCTTCATCTTGTGCCAGATAACTCGCCGCTTGATTACCCGCAACTTTCAATAGATCACTCACTTCCCAGTTCAGATTTATACGGCTTCTAGACTTTATTAACAAGACAAACCCCAGCAATTTTCCATGCAAAATCAATGGAATCACAAGCCATGCGTCAGGGATGGATTGCAACCATGGCGGCAAAGCCACAAAAGCATATTTCTCAGGATCCGTATTAAACTCCTGTAGATCAATAACCCACTCCTTGTCTCCCAGGAACTGACAAAATGGGCTATTAAGCGCTTCAGGCTCTTTTATTAACGCCATGTTCAAATGTGCAACAGACTCATAATCATTAGCTGTTTCTCGACTTAACCATAAACCACCGCCAGGACTCTCAACAAGCTGTGCAAGTGCTTGAATCACGCGCTCCCTTAGTCCAAGCTCATGTTCTCCTTCTGACAATGTGCGCGTAAAACGTAACCACTCTTCCCGATAATCATAAATATAACTGAAGAAATGCTTGCTTATGAATACTTTAAGCCAGGATCGTATGGTTCCAGAAAACAATATTCCTATCAGCAATACCACTGCACCAAACAGGAACGTCATCTGCAGAATGGTGCCCCAACTTCCCCCAGAAAAACGCAGGTAGTAACCTACAGCAGCCATCACAAGTAAATAAACAGCTGTACCAAATAAAGCTGCAGAATAAAACAAAATATGGCGTGATACCGCAATACCGACTGACCAACGCGGGTTGCGCGCAGCAGATATCGCTATCAGTGGAACAACTAAAGCATTAATCACACCGCGTGCAGCCCAAATATCAGAATTCACATTTCTGAATAACAAGGCATCACTGTAGAGATAAAAATCGTATATAAAGACTGCACCGATACCTAAGCAAATAAACTTTATGCCCCAACGCTTCTCAATGGGCGTATTCCTGTAAAATTGCTCAACTAAAATTACACCAATGATTGCCATAACTACATTACCAAAAATGCCACCTAAGGAACTGATTGCATTATTGGAAACCAGCCTACCTTCTTCATAGAAAAAAAATACGGAAACGAATATAACGAGATAAAGTGAAGCAATGGCAATAACAAACAACCTGATTCTTGGGGGAGACGAATCATTCAATCTCTGCTGAAAAGGTCCTAATAATGTTATGAGAAAAACTGACCAGCCTGCGTTACGTAGAATTTCTATAGTATTCGTTAAATACGATGTTGGATAACCCCAGTGAGCTTGGTAAGCAAGTAATGCAGCCCAGATTGCAGAAAATAAGCAAGCAATGGTCAACATCATGCCATACAGACGACCACGTAAACTTGTCAGCAAAAGTATCGATAAGAAAAAATAGGCTACTGCAGCAATAACGTAACTAATTGTCGCAATATTTTCAGTAAATACTAAGGTTTCTAGAATCACCTCCCACCTTTACCCAATACAACATCAACCGTATGAATCAAAATCACGACATCAAGAAATAAACTATGATTTTTTACATAATAAAGATCATATTGAAGTTTCTCAATGGCATCCTCCACTGACGATCCATATGTATATCGTACCTGTGCCCAACCCGTTATTCCTGGTTTAATACTGTGCCGAGCATTATAGTAAGGAACTTTGGCGCAAAGCATGTCTACAAAATAAGGTCGCTCTGGACGGGGGCCAACAAAACTCATTTCATTTCTTAATACATTAACGATTTGTGGTAATTCGTCAATTCTCAATTTTCGAATAATACTACCTACCCGGGTTGCTCTGGAATCATTCGCCGCCGCCCATTGGGGTTTATTGCCTTGTTCTGCATTCTTACTCATACTGCGAAACTTTAAGACCATGAATGTTTCCCCACCCTTTCCTACTCTCTCCTGCCGATAGAAAATAGGAATACCATCCTCGATCAAAATAAGAAGTGCAGTCACCAACATAATCGGGAAAGTTACAACCAGTAAAACACCACTCGCAACCAAGTCAAAAATGCGTTTAATACTTGATCTAAAAAAACTCTGGTCAAACCCCCCCCCAAAAACCAACCAACTTGGATAAAGTGCATCCATTCGGATATGACCTTCCTCACGCTCAAAAAAAGTAGCGAAATCAGTCACTTTAACACCATGCATTTTACAATCCAATAATTCCTGAATAGGAAAATTGCCACCACGCCGCTCCTCTGCAGCAACAACAATTTCACTCGCGTTATACTGATTAGCCAGTGATAACAAAGAGCCTTTTATAGACAAGACATCAGAAGCTGGAACTCGACGATCCTCACCAAAAAACGGAATAAAACCTACAATCTTAGGTCCTTGATAGCTGAGACCAGCTTCAATATGATTCATCAGCTCATACGCCCTGTCCCCAATACCCAACACCAAAATACGAGACTGCATAATCCCCATACGACTCAGACATAAAAATAAAACAGTTCGTACGAGCAAAACACATAAAAAAGAAAAAAACATTGCAAGAATCAATATGCCACGACCCAAATAAATTTCAGGAAACAGATAAAAGACCAACGTCATCAAACCAAAGCTCAGAATCATGGCAGGTATCAAGCAAAGCAATGTATTCTTAAAAGTCGGGCGTAAATCTTGCTGGTACATACCCATCACTGCCATGCTTATCATTATGACAAAAACAAAAATTACAGCTTCTGGTAACAATAAAAGAAATTCAATTGGGGAAGGTTTCTCCCAATCCAAGAAACGAATATTCGCACCTAAATAAAATGTACCCAACAATAGCAATAACTCTACGCTAACAAGTAACACTGTATATCTAGAAATATAATGATTTGAAATACTTAGCAATACATGCCCCTTCAACTAATTTCACTAAAAACAAAGACTATTGTTTGCTTTTTTACTACTTCTTATTACATCCCAATAGAATAATAACTTAGCAAAACATAGTTTCAAATCCCTGAAACACTATATAACGTGATAACTTGAAACAATTGATTTCCTGAATTGGCTTTTTGGATTACACATACCAAGTAAGAAACTGTATGTAAGCAGATAACCATGTTTATTTTATAGCAACAATCTGCATGGCATTAACCAATTGAAAAGGATAGCCAAGCTATTTATGTAAAATATGGTGGAGCGTTAAACGTATTTGATTGCGGAGAAATCTGTGAAGCCATGGTGTCTTTCATAATAAGTGCCAAATTGAGTCGATCAGTAATATCCAATTTTCGAAAGATTTCGGTCAAATGTGCTTTTACAGTCCGTTCAGTAATTGCCAACTGTCGTGCGATCCGCTTATTACTTTCTCCACGCCCTATTAGCCTTGCAATTTCATATTCACGCCGAGTTAGATTCGCAAGCAAGTCATTGACAGCCTGCTCTATCCTATTCTTTTCTTGTGTAATATCAACCAATTCCTGCAGCATATAATGAGTCAGCGTTCGCCGAATCCAGAGCTCCCCTTGCTGAATTGCCTTAATAGCAAAAGTTATCTGTTCAGGTTGTATATCATCCCGACAACAACCTCTTATTCCGGCTTTAAATAACCCCCATTCTATTTCATCTAAAAGTGCAGGACTGAATACAACAACCTTGGTCTCTACATTCAGTTTTATTAGCTCTAGAATGTCTTTCTGACCATCTAACCCAGGTAAATTATAGTCAAGTAAAAGAAACTCGGGTTTAATGTTAACCAACTTGCCTCTAAGTGAATCCAGACTTGTTGTAAGAAATACAGGAGAAAACTCGCGCACACCCCGTTCCCAGCGAGCGAGTATTTTTTTACACGAACTAGCAAGCAGAATCAAAACAACCCCCTGCAGCATTCCTAGGAGATGTAAACAATATCTTATCCATGGCTTTTCCAAGTATCTTTCGAGGAACCCAAGCCTCACCCTGATCCACTGCAAATATTGCTTTTGAGAAATTGAGAAAATCAGAACTGCAGTCTAAGAAACCACGTGCCCCATTGGCCAATGCCTTCAAGGCTTGATTTTCCTCGACTGATTTTTCAACCAATAACACGACCAATGTGTCTGGGCAATTACGACGCAAAGCTATCAGCAACTCATAACATACACCTGACAATTGGTGTGTATTGGCCAATAATACACGCGGCTTAAGTCTATTAACTCTCGCCACAACATCATCAATCAGCGCAAGGTGCTTACGTGACTTAATTCTGCGTTCTCCAACTCTTTTATGATTTGATTTAATATCTACGAGTACTTTTATACTTTTCTCATCTCGCTGTAGAAATTGCTCCAATTGTGCACGCTTTTCCAAATTCACATCGACTATTGCCACGGTAATTGGTTGCACAGCGTCTCCTTGTCTTTGTGTCACGATGTCTTTTCAAAAACCTATCTATTTTCTACCTAATTTATTCAGGCTAGTTTTTGTAGCTGTCTCTATTTAATAAATTCCTAATATAACTCCCTGGAATCGCATAGCTTATCCCACTGGGATTTGTAAGCGCAGACTCTTTCTTTCCCTTAACAAATACCATATTGACGATACCATAAACCAGTCCAGTTTCAGAATCATAAAGTGGGCTTCCGCTACTCCCCGGATACGCAATACCATCAAGTTGGAATATCATAAAAGGGGATGACTTTAATTGCCTGATTTTACTGGCATCAAGCTGTCGCGAATTGTGTGCCGGCAATATTATCGGTGTAATTGAGGAAACGATGGCTTGATGCGTCACGGGATAAAACCCAAGAACCATCCCTATAGGGAACCCCGTATACGCCATCATCCTTCCTTCACGAATCGTACCCGCTTCTCCAAGTTTCATTGCAGGCAAAGCCGCACCACTAATTTTTAATAAAGCCAGATCATGTTCACTATCCAAGGTAACAACGGTTGCAGTCCTAAACTCAGGTTTTTTTCCCTCACCTGTAATGACAACATAGGTCTCTTTATTCTTGATGTTTAGATTTTTGGGAATAACATGTGAATTAGTAACTACATGAAGCCCATCATTCACCACAAAACCAGTACCTAAAAAATTAACGGACGGTGCGCGCATTTTCTGATAGGTTCCTACACCAACAATTGATGGCTTGATGCGTTCAATAGTCTGGACTAATTGAGCACTACAAAGTGAAGAAAAAAATAGAAACCCTAAGCATAGAAGAAAAGACCGCCTAATCATGTTTAGAAGACATATCAGGGAAATACTCCCGTCACCTAACAAACTAATATTAGTCATCTAAGCCTCTGCAGTGCATCAAAATAAACACTAAGGTAAAAAAATCAAACTGCCAAACAAATCAGCAAACTGGCTAAATTATGAAAAACCAAGCAATCAACGCAATACTCATATCAGCCAATAAGTTTCACCTTAATTATTCAATATTCCACCGTCACACTATCTAAAAACAAAATCATTGACTTATTGTAATGCACGTATCCTGACAATATAACCCGGAAAAAACACTGCTTCAACAGAATCGCGTAAACTGTCTCATTTTACACACTCGTAAATTGATACGCTAATTAATCCTTATGATACGCACTCGTTTTGCTCCCAGCCCTACTGGCTATCTCCACATTGGTGGTGCACGTACTGCATTATTTTCCTGGGCCTATGCTCGCAAACATGGTGGAAAATTTATTTTACGAATTGAAGATACTGATCTTGAACGTTCTACCCAACAATCAACTCAAGCGATTCTTGATGGAATGGATTGGCTTGGCCTTGACTATGATGAAGGCCCGTTCTATCAAATGGAACGGTTAGCACGATACCACGATGCTGCTGAACAATTATTACGAGCAAATCAAGCATACTATTGCTATGCCAGTAAAGAAGAACTCGACACCATGCGCACGCAACAAATAGCTGCTGGCTTGAAGCCAAGATACGATGGACGCTGGCGTGACTCAAAGCAGACCCCACCTGCTGGCGTCAAGCCTGTGATTCGATTCAAAAATCCCATGGAAGGCCATGTGATATTTAATGATCTGATCAAGGGGCGCATCGCTGTAGCCAATAATGAACTTGATGACCTTGTGCTCATACGCAGCGACGGCATCCCCACTTACAATTTTAGTGTCGTACTCGACGATCTAGATATGAATATCAGTCACGTAATTCGTGGCGATGATCACGTTAACAATACACCGCGCCAAGTCAACATTCTTAAAACCTTGGGTGCAACATTACCCCAATATGCACATGTACCCATGATACTAGGTGCCAATGGTGAGCGTTTATCCAAACGTCATGGCGCAGTTTCTGTAATCCAATATCGAGAAGATGGTTACTTGCCTGATGCGCTTATAAACTATCTGGCAAGACTCGGATGGTCTCATGGTGACGAAGAAATTTTTAGCCGTGAACAACTGGTAGCATGGTTTGATCTAAAAGCTATTAGCCGCTCACCAGCTAAATTCAACCCAGAGAAACTGAGCTGGCTTAACCAACAATACCTTAAAACAACGGATAACACTCACTTAGCAAAACTGGCCACACCTTTTCTTAAAAAAAATGGTTGTTGCACTGTTAACGAGCCAGAATTATTACAAGTAGTTAATTTACTTAAGGAAAGAGTCAATACAATAGAAGAACTTGCTGATGCAGCCGTATACTTCTTTCGGCCTCTAGAACCCTCAAATGAACTTAAGACACAACACTTTAATATTGAAATAAAACCCATACTGACTGCCCTGATGGCACAGTTTGCCAATATTGCCTGGGATCGCCAAACCATCCATAATGAAATTAAAATGATGGCTAAGCAATATGGTATTAAACTACCTAAAATAGCCATGCCACTCCGGGTTATGATAACAGGCGAAACACACACCCCTTCAATAGACGCCGTACTAGAACTACTGGGTCGAGAAGAAACGCTTAATCGCATGCATAGTCAAATATGCAATTTTCCTGATTGATCTTGGCTTTACATTGACACATTGCATCAGTATAATCCTCACTCCTTTTGATCAGGGGGTATAGCTCAGCTGGGAGAGCGCTTGCATGGCATGCAAGAGGTCAGCGGTTCGATCCCGCTTATCTCCACCAGTTTAACATTAGTAGTATAAAAACAAGTCACTTGCAATGACGTATTATCCACAGTCCCCATCGTCTAGAGGCCTAGGACACTGCCCTTTCACGGCGGCAACAGGGGTTCGAATCCCCTTGGGGACGCCAAATATATGGCGTCAGACACACGACAATGCCAGCAAAGCCCGATTAAATCATACAGTATCGGGTTTTTTGTTATCTGTAGGCAACCTTTGCAAACGTAAGCAACAATATAAATTTGCGAGTAACTTTGTGAGTAACTATAATAACCATAAAAAAGTTATCCATATTTTACTTACGCTGATACTGGGATGCTTACATGAAGTTGGTAGACGCAACTTTTAGAGCAGCAAAACCCAAAGAGAAAACCTATTCACGGCCAGACGGAAAAGGCCTGGTTTTATTGGTAAAGCCTTCAGGTGCCAAATGGTGGCGTTTTCGTTATCGTTTCAATGGCAAAGCAAAAATGCTATCTGCTGGCGTCTACCTTCCTGCTGAAGCCTGTCATTCTGTTAATACCCGCCCTACCGTAACACTGCAAGCCGCCCGCGAAAAACAAGCACGGTACAGAGAACTACTCGCACAAGGCATTGATCCGTCACAGGACAGACAGGAGCAAAAAACACAGAATCAAATTGCAGTGTCAAACAACCTTGAATCAATTGCGCGTCAATGGTGGGATCATTGGCGAATTGGCAAAACTGCGCGTCATGCCGGGTATGTTATACGTCGACTTGAGGCAGATGTATTTCCAACTCTTGGCAGAAAACCAATTACTGAAATAACGGCCTCCATGGTAATAAAGATGGTTCAGAAAGCCCAAACAAGAGGGCTAAAAGTTATTCCTAAGCGCATATTATTTTGTTGCGGGCAAATCATGCGTTACGCTGTTTCACACGACCTGATAGAGCGCGATCCTTTGGCTAGCATAAAACCTTCTGATGTATTGAAAGCAAGTGAAGAAATTCACTATGCGAGAGTTGAAATTGAAGAAGTCCCTACCCTACTCCGTAAGATTGATGAATATGGCGGAAACCCAATAACCAAAATGGCTTTGCAGTTAATGGCATTAACCTTTGTACGTACCAGTGAACTAATCGGTGCCAGATGGGAAGAAATCGAACTTGACAAGCGATTATGGCGCATACCTGCCGAACGTATAAAAAAGAACACTCCGCACATTGCGCCTCTATCAAATCAAGCTATTACTGTCTTAGAAGAAATCAGAAAACTGTCAGGCGGAAATATCTTATTGTTCCCAGGTGAACGCAGAGAAAACAAACCAATATCCAATAACACTATGCTAAAAGCACTAAAGCGAATGGGCTACCACAAAAAAATGACAGGTCATGGATTTAGAAGAATAGCATCTACTGAATTAAAGGAAAAAGGACATAACGAAAAACACATTGAAATTCAATTAAGTCATCTCGTAGGCAATGAAGTTCAAAGAGCTTATGACTCTGCTACCCATCTTGAACAAAGGACACAAATGATGCAGGACTGGGCAGATTATCTTGATGCTTTGAAGAATGGAGCGGAAGTATTGCCGTTTAGGGTGGCTTAATTTTATACAAATAAACTGAAATATTATTTGTATAAAATAATTTTAACTAACTGTATTTAAAGTAAAGAAATGCTCGTGATTTAAAAATGACAAGTTACGATTAAGTGTCGCGAGCTGACACATGATTTTCTCTGGTAAACTATGGTCATTCTCCCCGCACCAAAGAGAAAACCCGCAAAGGACGGCAATCCCGAGCGGGTTAGTGCCAATGTTAGTCATTGACGGACTTTAGAATTCCTCCATGACTAATAACGAACGCGCTAAAGGTGGTTTTTTGCGCTTGTTATTAACCCAATGTTTCTATTGCGTTTATACTATTTAGTAATGCAAATCTGTACTGTACGTTACAGAGATAGTAAACAATATGTTTACGTATTGCAATAGCAATATGCTAATTATATTTTTCTATTTAGTGAATTTGGTAATTACAAGCAAAGCGCAGGCAACTACTTAATTGGTGAGTTTATTCATTAGTTAGGAATTGATTATGAAGATTATATCCTTCCTATTACCGGAAAATCTCGTTGGTCTACATTCTCCAAATACGCTCCAATATCGCGCGAAACATTCCGTAAATTATCCAAAGAAGGCAAAGCACCTCAACCTGAACGTATGGGTATCAGATGCACCTATTACGATAACCAAGAGTTACATAAATGGTTAGCCGATCCCGCAAATTACTCGATTGAGTAGTGACTGAATTCCAGAAACACAAAAACAAATAGCCATCTTGGATAGAGACGGCTATTCAGTCACACGTTTAAACTCTTGAGGAGTAAGTGATGAGACGTAGATCGAATTATACCAAATTAGACAACATCCTGATATCGCTTGTTATATGGCGACTCTTACCTTTTGCATTAGTTGATTGGTTCATTAGTCGTGGAGGTAAACACCATGATTAACATTCAAGATGCAAGCCTGCAATTCAAAGGGGTCTGTCTCGAAATAGGGCGATATCAAGGTGCGCAGCACATCAATTTGAT
>CAXBGL010000056.1:0-14873 GCA_963975255.1 uncultured Nitrosomonas sp.
AGTACAATTAGAGAGTTAACAAAAACCAATAGTTAATTGCGACATAGCCTTTATTAATCCTTCAAGGTGTTGATAAAAGTGCGCACGACTTGCAAGCCCTGTTAGTTCGTCGGTATAGGCTAACGTTCGAATACGCTTTTGAGCTTGATCCCGCTCCATAACAATTCCAGTCAGCCTTCCCGCAGATTTGAGATCATTTGATTCCTCATCATTAGGCAGTGCAGGATAGTTGTAGTACATGCAAAATGCACCTAAGACTTTTCCACAGGAGTCTTTAATGGGTTCAGACCAACAACAACGCATACCATGAGGTAGTGTTATATGTTTGAATTTTTCCCACCTAGAGTCCGTTTCAATATTCTCAACTAAAACACGTTTGCCGGTATAAGTAGAGGTTCCGTACGAGCCTACACTGGGTCCATTTTTCAGACCGTTTACCGCATCACAATATTCTTTCGGTAGGCTTGGCGCGCCTCCATGTAAGAGTTTATTGCCTTGTAATTCGAGCATTGAACAACGCAGACCTGAATGACGATCTTCATACATTAATGCAATAGCATCGTAGATTTCTGGTGCAGGACGCCCTATTGCAATCATCTCCAGAATTTCTGCGTTCTTGTTATCAAATACTTCTGCTTTTTTACGTTTGGTTATATCGACATGTGTTCCAACCAGACGAACGAATTTACCATCAGACTCGCGAGTCACAAGAAATCCACGGGATAGCACAAAAATTGGGTGGCCATCCTTATGATACATACGCATTTCAACTTCAAATGAATCTGTCCGGCTAGCTAAGTAATTCTGAATCTTTTCTAACACCATGTCCTTGTCATCGGGATAAATCAGACTTTTCCAGGTGTTTAAATGATTATCAAGTTCATTCTCTCTATAACCCAGCATGCCTTTCCAGCACGGTGAGTAATAGACTTCATCAGTTTCTAGATTCCAGTCCCACAGCCCCACGCATAGCCAGAGAAAACCGCTCTTCACTTTTATAAAGTTCTGCTGTATTCTTTTCTGACATTAGCTTAACAGCGGCTAGTTCTGTACGTAACTGCTGATTCTCTTCAAGCAACAGAGACTTAGGTTTATTCATGATTACTTAATCAATACGGATTTTTTCAAAGGGGATAGTCGCAATCAAACTCATCAATAATGATCAATTAAAATATCACAACTAACTGAACGGACATTTAACCTCACTCATCAACACAATGATATGAATAGCTTATCGCAATACATAATACATAAAATGTGAAAACCACTCAAAATTAATATTAATCTCCTACCCGATATCCTACTTTTAACGGCAGATTTATAATTTTATTTTTATACTGTTTATTGGCATTTAAGTAACTGCCCGCTAATACAGATATTTAATTTACCAGTAACGGCCTATGGTCGACTCAGGGCAATAAAAAAACCAGACCGAAATAATCTGGTTTTAAACAGCTTTTGGAATTATGCAAAGCTCAAAATTCAAGCGCAGGCATGTCCGAATAAATATTCCCGATAAGCCCTTACAAAGAAGTCCTTCATTCCTCTAGTATGCAAAAATTTTGGTTCGATGGCGCTTCGTCTACCTTTACCAAATTGGACAAACCTGGTAACTGAGTTATAACGATCCAAATTTTATATTATTAAGCCCTAATACCTAACCTCATGGTGCTTGGCTTTTGAAATTTTCTCACGAGAATCTCCATTCTTTTGTTTATTTGAAATGTTTAATATCTGTGTACACACCATCCGTTTTAAGCGTGATGGTCATCGGCTCAGACGTCCGATTTCTCCAGAACCATCCGTGATTGCCATCAAATTTTGCTTCAAAAATACCTTTGATCTTTTGCTTAGAACCTTTACTGTAGCTATGGTAGTTTATTTTGAGCTTTCTTGAGTCACCATGCAGGTCAAAGCTTGCATTTCCTCCATCTGTTTGCCATGAATATTGAACTTTGCTTCCTTTCTTCATCGTAACCTTGATTTCCGTTCCTTCATCTGGAGCGAGCGTTACCTGCATTTCATGGCTCAATGTGGATTGACTGAGCTCTGGAGAAGACATAGCAGCCTCCTCTTCCATTTTCTCAGGTTGGGCCTGTGTATTGGCTAAATCTAAAACACGTTCTGCTGCTGCTTCCTTTTCAAGTGAGACTTTAATCTCACCCATTCTTTTAAGGCCGGTAGCCTCACCGATCCCTGTAGGATCCATACCATATTCGGCAGGCATCACAACGGTAACGAGTAGAACACCAGCGACGACTGCCGCAAGAATAGTTGATAGGATCAGCTTTCCGGTTGTGGGCAGCGCCTGATCTGACGGTATGCTTGCATTATGCATGGTGCTTTCCTTTATAATTACTTATCAAAATAAATTTAAAAAACAAAATAGCCTGTGCCTTGGTATCCCATGAGTAGAAAACCAAGCATCATCATAAAGGTATTTACAGTATAGGCCTGGTGCATGAAGCTTCCTGATTTTCGCCAGTAGGTAATTGCAATCAGGATCGCTACCAGGGCAAAAATCTGGCCTATTTCAACGCCAATATTGAAGAAAATAAGGTTTTGCAATAGTCCATCGGCTGAGAACTCGTAATCCAGAATTTTAGTCGCAAGGCCAAAACCATGAAACAACCCGAAAATAAAGGTGGCAACTTTCGTATTTGGCTGACAACCAAACCAACGTTGAAATGCACCCATATTATCAAGTGCCTTATAAACAACCGAAAAGCCGATAATGGCATCAATAATATAGGCATTGATACTAATCTCCAGTAATACACCGGATAGCAACGTAATCACGTGACCCACCGCAAACAAGGTCACGTAAATACACACATCCTTAAGGCGATACAAAAAGAAAATGACGCCGAATAAAAACAGCAAGTGATCGTATCCGGTCATCATGTGTTTTGCACCGAGGTAAATAAAGGGGATCGGCATTACGCCGCTGCTTTCTTGAATATAACCTTTATCGCCTTCGGTCACACCATGTGCGAGTGCATCGGGAATGATGCCAAAGATTACAGCCAGAACCATTACCAAACTCATAATGGCAAACCAATGTTCTCTGTCAGTAAAAGGTTGAAGAAATTGAATCATTAAAGCTGTCTCCATTGAAAACGGTTGTGTTTTATGAAAAGTTTTAAGCGGCAATTATGCCCCGCATGGTTCATAATTACCTGTCTAATAACAGGCTAAATTATCAACCCATATAATGCTTGAGAATAAACATGAAACATGACTATTGGTTGGATCGTTGGCAGCACGAAGAGATTGGTTTTCATCAGAACGAAATCAATCCCTATTTATGCCAGTACTGGCAGGCATTAAATCTTACCCCTGGCAGTGAGGTGTTCGTGCCACTGTGCGGTAAAAGCCGCGACATGCACTGGCTAAGCGAACAGGGACATGCTGTGCTCGGTGTCGAATTGAGCACCATCGCAGCACAAGCATTTTTCAAAGAAGGTGGCCGCACCCCACAACATTTTACAAACAAGCGATTTAGTCGCTACAAAGAGAATAATATCAGCATCCTATGCGGTGATTTTTTCGACTTGGATAAAAATGATTTAGCGAAAGCAAGTGCTGTATATGACCGCGCATCATTGGTCGCGCTACCGCCAGAAATGCGTGAACGTTATGTCCGCCACTTGCTGCACATTCTGCCTCCCGTAACACAAATTCTGCTGGTTACTTTCGACTATCCTCAAACAGAAATGTCGGGCCCACCGTTTGCAGTTTCTCCAAGTGAAGTCGAAGCACTCTACCATAAGCACGCCGCAATACGTTTGCTGGCACAAGAAAACGTACTTGCGCAAAACCCACGCTTTCAAGAACGTGGCCTGAGCCGCTTACACGAAGGTGTCTTCCTACTGACCCCATTACTCACGCCATGTTTAAAACAGGATTGATGGCGTACAGGTATTAACGACCATAACAGAGCAGCATGTTCAGTAATATTCTGTTCTGGCGAAGCTTTCAAAACGCGTATATTCACCCAAAAATGTCAGGTCAACCTTGCCAATGGGACCATTACGCTGCTTACCGATGATGATTTCAGCCAAACCTTTATCTTGTGTGTCCGGGTTGTATACTTCGTCTCGATAGATGAAAAGAATGAGATCGGCATCTTGCTCAATCGCCCCGGATTCACGTAAGTCTGACATAACCGGTCGTTTATTAGGCCGTTGCTCAAGGCTACGATTTAATTGCGATAATGCAATGACGGGGACTTTAAGTTCTTTTGCCAGTCCTTTTAATGAACGCGAGATCTCAGAAATCTCGGTAGCACGATTCTCGCCTTGACTACTGGAAGACATCAATTGCAGATAATCCACCACAATCAAACCCAGCTCCCCATTCTGACGAAATAAGCGTCTTGCCCGGGCTCTGAGTTCGAGTGCATTGAGCGCAGCGCTTTCATCAATGTATATGGGTGCATCGTTGAGTTTACCCAGTGCATGCGTCAGCTTAGGCCAATCTTCATCTTCTAGGCGACCCGTACGCACCTTATGCTGATCTAACCGACCTACCGAACCCAACATACGCATAGCTAATTGCGCACCGCCCATTTCCATACTGAATACGGCAACTGGTTTACCCAGTTCCAACGCGACGTGTTCGGCAATATTCAGTGAGAAAGCAGTTTTACCCATAGAGGGTCTGCCTGCGACGATAATTAAGTCTCCAGCTTGGAATCCAGAAGTTTTTTGATCCAGATCATGAAAACCCGAAGCGATACCCGTTACATCACTTGGATTGTCCTGGTTATATAATAATTCTATGCGTTCAACAACTTGTTTCAGGAGTGGCTGAATATCCACAAAACCCTGTTTGCCTCGCGCGCCTTCTTCGGCTATTTCAAAAACTTTAGATTCTGCCTCATCCAGCAAATTCATTGCGGAGCGCCCAGTCGGGTTGTAGGCCGAATCAGCAATCTGCGCACCAACCTGTGCAAGATTACGCATAATCGAACGTTCTCGTACGATTTCTGCATAACGTCTAATATTCGCTGCAGAGGGTGTGTTTTGTACAATGATACCAATATAGGCCAACCCACCCACATTTTGCAATTCAGCTGAATTTTCCAATGACTCGGCAACCGTCACAACATCAGCAGGTTTATTATGTTCGATCAGCTTGCTGATATGATGATAGATAAGCCGATGATCCTGCCGATAAAAATCCTCATCCGTAATAACGTCAGCCACTTTATCCCAGGCATGATTATCGAGCATAAGGCCACCCAGAACAGACTGCTCTGTTTCAATTGAGTGAGGGGGTGTCTTATAGGATTCTACAAGCTGATCGTGGTTGATACTAATTGAGGGTTGAACCATATCGTATCCAGCTAATGTTACAGATGTTACAAATGACAGGAGACAAATTCTACCATCTGCTGACAAAGAAATAAAAAAAAGGACTGATAGAAGTCCTTTTTTTTAACTAATCTGCACACCATCAAGTTTGGATTGATGGTGTATTAAAAAGATCAGGTCAAAGAGCCGTTTCACCCAAAACCGAAACAGTGATATGCGCGGACACATCACTGTGTATGATAATTGACAAGGTGTAGTCACCCACTTGCTTTAAGTGTCCTTGAGGCATTTGTATCATTGATTTTTCAATAGAAAAACCTTGTTCTTCAAGTGCTTCAACAATGGTTGCATTGGTAACCGAACCAAATAATTTTCCATCTCCCCCAGTTTTCTGCGTGATTTGGAGCATTAATCCATCCACTTTATCCGCAAGTGCCTGGGCTGACGCCAATGATACCGCTTGGTTTTTCTCAAGTTCCGCACGTCTCGATTCAAATTCTGCTATAGAAACTTCTGTTGCTCTTTTCGCTTTACCTTGTGGAATCAGATAGTTTCGTGCGAAACCGCCTTTTACTTTGACGATATCACCCAGTAGCCCTAGATTGGAAATTTTTTCCATCAATATGATTTGCATGTTTTACTCCTTAGTGCTGATCAGTATAAGGCAATAACGCAAGAAAACGCGCGCGCTCAATAGCGGTACCCAACTGCCGCTGATAAAATGATCGCGTACCGGTAATACGTGCTGGAATTATCTTTCCATTCTCGCCGATAAAGTCCTTTAAAATTTCAATCGCTTTATAGTCTACTGTCTTAATACCTTCTGCAGTAAAACGACAAAACTTTTTACGCTTAAATAAAGGACGATTAGCTTTTTTCTCTCTTTCCTTATCTTTACTGTCTTTACGCTTTGTAAAAAAACGAGCCATTTTTTTTCCTGTTTACCAATTTAAAGTTTAACTGCATGATCCACATGCAGTACCAGTTGTTGATTGTTCCGGCTTTTTTTCGTAATAAAACCAGTTAGCTTTACCATACTGCCTGTTTTAATGCCAGAAATGGTTAATGCCATTTGTCCTAATGCAACTGCAAAAATATCACAAGTCACTTGACGGGATACGCCTGCTTCCATCTGGTGCGAAGCGTGACTAATTTCAAACTCTATTACCGCCACACCTGCCGGGGTATACCGTAATAAACCTAGCTTAACGATATTTCCACAAATTACAGTTTGGTTACAATCCAATAGTTATTCTGACTCAGCGGCAGTACTTGTTTCTTCAGGTTTTACTGTTGGTGCTGCCTCAGAATTATCGGGCACAGTTGTTTCCACTGTAGGCTTTGCGCCCTCTCCCAAAACTTCTGCTGGTGCTGGTGTAGGTGCAGCAGGTCCAGTATTGGTTCTTTCATTTGGTACTGCACTGGCTCTTTCTTCTTGTTGCATCATTGGTGAAGACTCAGTTACCGGACCATTCATTCTGATGGTTAGATGACGCAAGATGGCATCACTGAATTTAAAAGCATGATCCAGGTCATCCAATGTTTCCTGATCACACTCGACATTCATTAAAACATAATGGGCTTTGTGAACTTTCTGAATAAGAAAAGCAAGTTGGCGACGTCCCCAGTCTTCCATACGATGAATCTTACCATTTTTCGCGGTAACAATACCACGATAGCGCTCTATCATCGCAGGCACTTGCTCACTTTGATCAGGATGTACAATAAAAACGATTTCGTAATGTCGCATAGGTTCCTTATGGGTAAAGTCTCCCGTCAATCAAGCATGAGTACGGTGAGACAAGGGTGGTTTATGAAGGGCGTTATTCTACTGAATTAACGAGATAATATCAAATAATGCATGAATCAATTTTGATACACAAATAACTCTATCTGGTTTTCTGACCACTTATAGGCAATTACTTTATATTTGTACAGAATACGCAGCAGAATACGCAACACACGGATTTGTGAACTGGTAAAATCGGCACGCCTGATTAACATCTAAGTCAATCATTTAAATATAAAAATAAATTGCGATAACCAAGCGTAATTAAGAATACACCTAAGGAACAGAGGATTATAACAACATGTTACTGATGATAGATAACTACGACTCATTCACCTATAACCTTGTACAATATTTTTGCGAGCTGGGTGAAGAAGTTGTAGTCTTCCGTAACGATGAAATCACTCTAGATAAAATTGCTCAACTTGAGCCTGAACGAATTGTAATTTCACCAGGTCCGTGTACCCCGAATAAAGCAGGTGTATCGCTATCCGTCATTGACCGTTTTAGCGAGGCAATTCCCATTCTAGGCGTTTGCCTGGGTCATCAAAGTATTGGGCAGGCTTTTGGTGGCAAGGTCATTCACGCCAAACAACTCATGCATGGTAAAACATCGCCGATCTTTCACCAGAATAAGGGTGTCTTTTGTGGCCTACCCAATCCATTTATGGCAACCCGATATCACTCGCTTGTAATTGAACGTTCAACGCTACCTGCCAGTCTCGAAATTACTGCCTGGACTGAAGATGAAGAAATTATGGGTATTCGTCATAAATCTCTGACAATTGAAGGTGTCCAGTTTCATCCTGAATCTATCTTGAGCGAACAAGGACACAGAATACTGGAGAACTTCCTTAATCCACGAGTAAATATGGTTAATTCATGAAACCACAAGAAGCGCTGAACCGTATTATTGATCACCAGGAGATTCTTCATGATGAGATGCTCTCACTCATGCGTCAGATCATGCTTGGAGAACTATCCCCCTCTCTAATCGCCGCGATTATTACCGGACTACGTGTCAAAAAAGAAACGGTTGGAGAGATTGCTGCTGCTGCACAAGTCATGCGTGAATTTGCAATCCAGGTAGAAATACAGGATCGCACCCACTTGGTAGATACCTGTGGCACAGGCGGCGATGCAACACACACCTTTAATATTTCGACAGCTTCAGCTTTTGTTGCCGCAGCATCCGGTGCCCAAGTCGCAAAACACGGTGGACGATCCGTTTCCAGCAAATCAGGTAGCGCAGATGTACTGGAAGCACTAGGGGTTAATCTCAATCAAACACCGCAACAAGTTGCGCGTAATATCAATGAATTAGGTGTAGGACTCATGTTTGCACCCAATTTCCACAGCGCCATGAAATACGCAGCGCCCGTAAGACGCGAATTGGGGATCAGAACACTATTCAATATTCTGGGGCCATTAACCAATCCTGCTGGCGCAAGGAACCAAGTGTTAGGCGTATTCAATGTAACCCTTGTCGGTATACTGGCGCACGTTTTGCAACGACTCGGCAGTCGCCATGTGATGGTCGTCAATGGCCAGGATGGGCTGGATGAAATCACGATAACGGGCGAAACCAATATTGCTGAACTGAAAGAAGGCGAGGTCACTGAATATATAATTAGGCCCGAAGATTTTGGCTTACAAAGTGCATCAATTGACACCATACAAGTGCGTGACAGCACCCATGCCAAAACGATGATGCTATCCGTCTTGGATAATCAAGCCGGGCCAGCACGGGATATTGTGTTATTGAATGCCGGTGCAGCAATTTATGTTGCCGGCGTAACCGACTCACTGGCACAAGGGGTAATGAAAGCGCGGTTAGCAATTGAAAGTGGTGCTGCCTTGAAAAAATTACAAACCCTTGCCGAAGTTTCCCATCAGCATAAAACATAAATTAAATATGTCAGATATTCTAAAAAAAATATTGTCTACTAAAGTGCAAGAAATCGCTGCTGCGAAAGCTGTCAAACCCTTTTCAACTTTACTTTCTGAAGCAGAAGCAGCGGAACCAGTTCGTAATTTTACCGCATCCATTCGCAATAAAATTGCAACTGGATTGCCCGCAGTAATTGCTGAAATCAAACAAGCCAGTCCCAGCAAAGGAATATTACGTCAAGATTTTAATCCAGCTGCAATTGCAGCGACCTATGCCCACCATGGTGCATCCTGTTTATCCGTGCTAACAGATAAACCGTTTTTTATGGGCAGCAAAGAATATCTGCAACAAGCACGCGCGGCATGCAAACTGCCCGTATTACGTAAAGACTTTATTCTGAATGAATACCAGGTAGTTGAAGCACGTGCAATGGGGGCCGACTGTATTTTACTGATTGTTGCTGCTTTTATAATGGAAATAGATACCATCATAGAAGAATCTGAGCATAATCCCTTATCCCAAATGCTGAAACTTGAAGCACTGGCTCATTCACTCGGCATGGATGTACTGGTTGAAGTACATGATGCAACAGAATTAGAACTGGCACTGCAACTATCCACACCATTGATAGGGATTAACAATCGCAATTTAAGCACTTTTGAAACCAGTTTGGATACAACGCTGCAATTACTGAATCGTATTCCATCGGAACGTACTGTCGTAACAGAAAGTGGCATTAGTGCATCGTCTGACGTTGCACTAATGCGTCAACATCATGTAAATGCCTTTCTCGTGGGTGAAGCCTTTATGCGTGCCGATGACCCAGGATTGGAGCTTGCACGATTATTTAGGCTATGTCGCAATTAACTATTGGTTTTTGTTAACTCTCTAATTGTACTTTAATTATTGAGGCTATCAAGTCCATGGTTAATAAGGGTTTTATGAATTCTTAAATCAAATTCAACATTTAATTGTGACATAGCCATTATTTAACTAGCCATTACTATTCAAGATCAGCTTTTCATTTCCCACCATATGCAGCCCAACCCAGTCACATAATAATTTTCACCATATTTGGCGCTCGTCAATCAATTCAGCCCAGATTTTCCATTAGAACACTAATCATTTGAACCATTAGGAGATTCTTTAATGGAAGCCATTAGAATAATTCACTGTTACTATTGACAAATAAATGTCTAATGGAAAATCTGGGTTCAGTAATTAGTGATTGCTACTACATACCTCATTGTTTTCTAAATATTTCTGCTGAAATGTCGTGATATAACACATACGATAGAAAAGAATCCGAGGTATTTATGCAACCACCAGAAAAGAAAAGTCTAGCTGATTGGGTAGATTTTCTCAGTAAAGTTGAGATTCCTGTATTAAAACAAACTGCACGAAGTCTCTCAACCTTGCGCAAAGATGGAGACAATCTCAGTGCACGCAAGATGGCTCAACCCATTAAAAATGACCCAATGATGACTGTCAAGCTATTACGTTATCTACAGCTAAATAAGCGCAGCAAGCAAGAGCATGAAGTGATGGAGGTGGAACAGGTGCTAATGATGCTCGGGTTAGAAACAGCGCTTAACAAAGTACCCACCGAACCATTGGTAGAAGAGATACTGAATACAAAACATACGAATTCCCTCATTTGTTTATTAGGCGTCACACATCGCGCAAATTTGACTGCTAACTATGCCTTTGATTGGGCTGTACGTTTAAATGATTTACATTTTGAAGAAGTACGTATCGCGGCATTGTTGCATGATATAGCTGAAATACTCATGTGGTGCTTTGCCCCAGCCGAGATGCTAAAAATCAAAGCAGTACAAAAGCAGAACAAAACACTACGTAGCAACGTCGTACAAAAACATATATTTGGTTTTACATTACCGGAATTACAATCGGAATTAGTCGTAAAATGGTCACTGCCCAAGCTGTTAATCACGCTTATGGACGATCAATGTATCAGCCAGCAACGTGTGCGTAATGTTACCCTCGCCGTAAATCTTGCACGTCACTCTGCCAATGGCTGGGACGATGCAGCACTGCCTGACGACTATGAGGAAATTGGTGCGCTCTTACATATTAAAGCAGAAGAAGTCATGGTGATAGTTGGCGCAGAAAAACAACCAATAAACGAGAAAAACGAAGTACACGCCTAATCTTAAATATTGCACTAATATGTTAGATTGTTGTCTATAACGCATATAACATTTTCTTTTTAGCAATTGAGACAATATTCAGACCCATTGAGCATCAAAGCCAAGTGTAATTAATCCGCCTATCTAGGAAAAACCCATGCCGTCGCCGACCTCTTGGAGCAATACAACTCGAGTGAACTTAACTGGCATACAAACAATTGATGCACTGTTGTCAGGCAGACGATGGGAAAACCCAACTCTCACATATAGTTTTCCTGAAGTTGATTCATTCTGGTCTACGAGTGCCACTCGTGGATATGGCCCGAGTAATGGCGGTGAAGAACCTTGGCATCCAGGCTATGAACCACTTTATAGTACGGATCGAACCAGTTTTCATGCTGCACTCCAACAATGGGCCAATATTGCAAATCTGCAATTTTTCCAGCTGACTGAGACACCAACAAATGTGGGCGATATTCGCGCTGCCTACACCAGCAGTTATATTTTAGATAACGTACAAGCATGGTCCTATGAACCAAATGATGCCGCTTATGCTGGTGATATATGGTTTGACAGCAATGGAACATCCGTCACAGAATTCTGGTCTCCAGGTAGTTATGAATTTCTAACTGTCATGCATGAGCTTGGTCATGCATTAGGGCTCAAACACCCATTTGAAGGCTCAGGTTCGGTACCCACTGTACTCCCAACGTCACTAAACACCCGGTCTTATACAGTAATGAGTTATTCAGCTAACCCAGGGGACAGCAACACCAGCTTTAGTTTTGAACCGACAAGCTTGATGCTATTAGATATTGCAACGATTCAACATATATATGGGGCTAATTACAACTATCATGCAGGCGATGACGTCTATTTATATTCAGATTTATCAACCTATCACCATACAATTTGGGATGGTGGCGGTTTGGATACAATCCAATACACTGGCAATCATGATGCCATTATTGATTTACAGCAGGGACATGGATCAAGAATTGGTATACCCGTAAATATTGAATCAACCACGGGCACTTTATTGCAGTCAGTCAACAATATTTGGATTGCTTACGGGGCTAATATTGAAAATGCAATGGGTGGTCAGGGAAATGACACACTGATTGGCAACGATCAGAATAATGCACTGAATGGTGGTGCTGGCGTGGATACTGCCCACTACGCTGACAAACGTTCAAATTACAGTGTAACCAAAGAGGCGAATACCTTTGTTGTTAAAGCGAATATCGGCAAGGGTGACACTGATATCATTATTAATTTGGAAAGATTGCAATTCGCAGACACAAGATTAGCTATTGATCTGAATGGTAATGCCGGGATATCCAGCAAAGTACTCGGTGCAATTTTTGGTGCAGAATCATTATCCAATAAAGAATTTGTCGGAACAGGTTTGCAATTACTTGACGGCGGCATGAGCTATCAAGAACTAGCGCAATTAGCACTCAATACAAAACTTGGCACTGATTTCTCCATTGATGCTGAGATAAATCTACTATATCAGAATCTTGTTGATTCACTACCAAATACTGAAGATCTCAATCATTGGACCGAAACGATTACTAGCGGGAAACTTACCTCAGCTTCTCTGGCTGTAATGGCCGCTGATTCAGACCTGAACACCAATAATATAGATCTCATAGGATTGTCTCAAACAGGCATTGAATTTTTGTAAAGAAGCGTCTATTTATCACAAAAATAGTAATCAAACCAATGTCAAGTTTCTTTCAAATCATAGCGGGAAAATAACAGCGTGTAATGCTGTGCATAACGACTGACCATACAACTGGAGCTCAAACCCACCGCTTTAGCCATCCCCTTTAGGGTAGAAAGACTTTCAGGGTAATCGTGATCACGCACATGCATACAAGCTTCTTCCAATTGCTCCTGAGGCACCTTTGTCCACTTTTCACGCATCAATCTCAAATAGCAATCTAGATAATCCTCCCTGCCTTGGTTTTCCTCACGAACTACGTCTACCAGAATTAACCAGCCATCCTGTGATAAGCAACGTCCTACTGCATAAAAAAAGCGTCTCTTTTCCTGAGGCATCAAATGATGAAGCGCAAACCCCGTAAACAAAACATCCCATATTTTATCGGTAGACTCGATAGCCTGCAATAAGTCTCCATGCCTTAAAACAACCTGACAGGGCAATTCTGCTAGATATTCCTGTGTCTCAGACAGCGCCAACTCGGATAAATCTACACCTTCATACATCTCAATGTTCGATCGTCTCAGACAAGGTGCCAGATACCGCGCATTACCACACCCCAGATCCAACACATTGTATTTCCCCATGTCACTACGTAACTTTAGAAGATCGCCAACACCAGCATAGATCTCCTGGTGAAACATATAGTTGTGTTCCGTAATTAGATCATAAAGTGACCAAGAATCCGTAAAGATAGTGGTTGATTCAGTAGAAGTCATGAGCAATTTTTTGTAGTAAATAAAATCTACAAGTAATGATAATACAATCTTTTGCTTTTTTAGATCTGTATTTCAGTGTGCTTCATTTGTGGTTACCCTTTTTTCTCTATCACTATGGGTTCCATTGATCGTGCAATATGCCTGTCTGAAAAAAAGCGCATAAATCCACGAAAGGAAAATCCAAGAGCAAAAAATTGCAAGACTTGTTACTAACGATTGATGAGCAACAGGAAAGGGGCTAACTCTGTGTTGTTTCAGGCCTGATGGCATTCAGTACTTCAATTACTTGCAATTTTGCAATAGTTATTATCGATTCGATTGCCTCAGATGATAAATCTAGGTGATTCCAAGTTTCAAGCTCATAAGTAGGTTTTACTTCTTCAAAACTTACTCTCTGATTCGTACAGGGTTGTATGTAATTGGCAATATTGACTGCTGCACAAAGAATACAAGCATCATCCTTAAATGCTTCCTCCCTTAACGGATCAATTTGAAATTCAACCAGCTTCCAAATACTGAGTGGTAACTGCCATTGTTTTAAAAGCTCAGCACCCAACTCAGCATGCGTAAAACCAAAAAGATTACGTTCTGCATCGGCTACTGCATCCTCACCTTTATCCATGACACTCAATATTTTTTCTGATTCTTCAGGGTACTGACTGAAAAGTATCAAATTCCCGACACCATGCAACAATCCCGCGATAAAAAAACGTTCCCGGCTATCAGCATTAACTGCTAATAATCGTGCAACAACACCACAAGTCACGCTGTGATACCAAAACTTATCCATGTCAACCAAATCGGAAGAAATACCTTTAAAGGTCGAAGTGACTGACGTTGCAATGACCAGGGTACGTAGCTCTTTATGTCCAATTAAGAAAATCGCATGTGAAACTGTTTCAATCTTCCCGGAAAAACCAAAATAGGCACAGTTTGCAAATTTCAATATTCTTGCCGTTAATGCTGGGTCATTTAAAATAGTTTGTTCTAATTGTGTATTTGTCACCTTTCCCGAATTAATTAAGTCAGTAACCCGAAACACGACATCAGGCAAGGAAAAAATTGAGCTGACATTTGCCGCTATCGCAGATGGATCCATTTAAACCTCGATCAAGATTATAAAACAGTGCGCAAGTACGAATTTTCTGTAGATATTTTAACTCTTTTACATCTTACTCGTAAGCCTTCAACTTGATATTTTCGGATAACGCAAAGATCACGAACAAGAATAAACAACCCCGTGGCAAGACCACGGGGTATTAAAAAAGTGTAAGTTG
>CAXBGL010000057.1:0-14693 GCA_963975255.1 uncultured Nitrosomonas sp.
TTCGTGAAGGTGGTCGCACAGTTGGTGCGGGTGTGGTTGCGAAAGTTATTGAGTAATTACAGAGGGTAATTAAGGGGTATAGGATGTAATATGGAGCGACTCTCATATTTGTCTCGTACACCTGCGATTTAATATATGCAAAACCAAAAAATTAGAATACGTCTCAAAGCCTTTGATTATCGTCTGATAGATAAGTCAGCGCTTGAAATTGTTGAAACTGCCAAACGTACAGGTGCTGTTGTAAAGGGGCCGGTGCCTTTGCCTACACGTATAGAGCGTTTTGACGTTTTGCGTTCGCCTCATGTTAATAAAACGTCGCGAGATCAATTTGAAATTAGGACTCATTTGCGATTGATGGATATCATGGATCCAACTGATAAAACCGTCGATGCATTAATGAAGCTTGATTTGCCCGCAGGTGTTGATGTAGAAATAAAATTGTAATCTTGTGTGCTTAGATTAAATTCAGCATGCAGTGTTATAAGTAATACGCGTATTCATAAAGGTATATTGCTGATTCTATGTGTCGGCACCTTTTTAAAAAGGGATAAAAATGAGTTTAGGGCTAATCGGTCGGAAGATCGGTATGACGCGAATTTTTACAGAGAATGGGGAAAGTTTGCCAGTCACTGTGCTAGATGTTTCGAATAATCGAATTTCGCAAATTAAAAGACCTGAAACAGACGGTTACTCAGCGGTTCAAATAACTTTTGGTGAGCGACGAGCAAGCAGAGTAAATAAATCAAATGCGGGTCATTTCGCTAAAGCTGGTGTTCAGGCTGGAAGTATCCTGAAAGAGTTTCGTATTAGTACGCAAGCAGAGCTAGATAATTTCGAAAACGCGAGTATTGTAGATATTGATATCTTCAAAGTTGGTCAAAAAGTTGACGTAACTGGAATAACAATTGGTAAAGGTTATGCGGGTACTATTAAACGGCATCACTTTTCTTCCAATAGGGCCAGTCACGGCAATTCAAAGGCACATAGGAAACCAGGGTCTACCGGGATGGCACAAGATCCAGGGCGTGTTTTTCCAGGTAAACGTATGTCTGGACGTTTGGGCGGTGCACAGAGAACGACACAAAATCTCGAAGTGGTGAAGATCGATGATGAACGAAATTTATTGCTAGTTAAAGGCGCTGTGCCAGGTAGTAAGGGTGGTGATATAGTGATACGGCCTAGTATAAAATGCGCAGAATTGAAAGCTAATGAGCAAAACAAATAGTAATAAGGTGGGTGTGAAATGGAACTAAAGCTTGTTAGTGAGAAAGAGCAGCAATCTACTACTGGTATTTCTGCTTCGGATACCTTGTTTGGCCGTGAATACAATGAGGCCCTTGTCCATCAATTAATTACCTCATATTTATCAAATGCTCGTGGCGGGAATAGAGCGCAAAAAGGTCGATCTGAGGTTGCAAAATCAACACACAAACCATGGCGCCAAAAGGGTACTGGTCGTGCACGCGTTGGTGCAGCATCAAGTCCAATATGGCGAGGCGGGGGGCAGATTTTTCCAAATCGTCCAGAAGAAAACTTCAGTAAAAAAATAAATAGAAAGATGTACCGTATAGGCATGAGTGTTATTTTGTCACAATTGGTACGTGAAGATCGCTTGCTTGTAATAAATTCTTTAAATATAGACAAACCAAATACAAAAGATTTGTCTGTAAAATTAAAAGGTATGGATCTAGCGGAGGTGATGATTATTACGCAAGAGCTAGATGAGAACCTATATTTATCATCTCGAAATTTACCGCGTGTTTTAGCTGTTGAAGTTAAAAATGTTGATCCAGTTAGTCTTTTAAGATTTGAGAAAATACTGATCACATCTGTCGCGCTTAAGAAATTTGAGGAATTACTTTCATGAAAAATTTTTCAGGTAACGAAGAACGGCTGATGCAGATAATTTTAGCCCCATATGTTTCAGAAAAGGCGACCTATCTCGGTGAGAAAAATAATCAAACAACTTTTCGTGTGTCACAAGATGCAACGAAAGGTGAGATAAAGGCTGCAATCGAATTGATATGGAAGGAACAGAAAATTGAGGTTTCTGGTGTGCAGACCTTAAATATTAAAGGTAAGCAGAAACGCTTTGGACGTTTTATGGGGCGCCGCAGTAACTGGAAAAAAGCCATTGTTAATATAAAAGATGGCAAGGAAATTAATTTTACTGAGTTTTCAAAAGTAGAGGCTAAGTGATGGCGCTAGTTAAATTAAGGCCAACGTCTCCAGGTCGTCGTGCTGTAGTAAGGTTGGTTAATAAGGATTTGCATAAAGGTTCCCCTTATAGCAAATTAATAGAAAAACAATCTAATACTGCAGGGCGAAATAATAGTGGGCGTATAACTACTCGGCATAGAGGTGGTGGGCACAAGCAGCATTATAGGCAAATAGATTTTTGTCGAAATAAAGATAACGTTGTTGCAACGGTAGAGCGTATCGAATACGATCCAAACCGTACTGCTAATATTGCTTTGCTATGCTATACGGATGGCGAACGAAGATATATTATTGCGCCCAAAGGTATCACTGTTGGTATGCAGTTGACCAATGGATCTAATGCACAAATAAAACCTGGTAATTCGCTTCCCATACGTAATATTCCCATTGGTACTATAATTCACTGTGTTGAGATGTTGCCTGGTAAAGGTGCACAAATCGCACGTTCAGCGGGAACCTCAGTGCAGTTGCAAGCTAGGGATGGGAAATATTCACAGCTGAGATTGCGGTCAGGGGAAATTCGAAAAATTCATGTTGATTGTCGTGCGACAATTGGTGAGGTTGGTAACGCTGAGCACAGTCTACGATCTATAGGTAAAGCCGGTGCACAACGATGGCGAGGAATTCGGCCTACAGTGCGTGGCGTTGTGATGAACCCAGTCGATCATCCGCATGGTGGTGGCGAAGGTAAAACTTCAGGTGGTCGTCATCCAGTTAGTCCTTGGGGAAAGCCAGCGAAAGGTTATAGAACACGAGCAAACAAGCGTACCGAAGGTATGATTGTTCGCCACCGTTATTCTAAGAAGGGATAATAAAATGGCACGATCTGTAAAAAAAGGTCCATTCGTTGACTCGTATTTAATAAAGAAGATTGAAACTGCTCGAGCAACAAATGACAAGCGGCCAATTAAAATATGGTCAAGACGTTCAACCATACTGCCTGATTTTATTGGTTTGACCATTGCCGTGCATAATGGCAGGCAACATATTCCAGTGTATATCACTGAAAATATGGTTGGTCATAAATTGGGTGAATTTTCACATACACGCACATTTAAAGGCCATGCTGCTGATAGAAAAGCGGCTACTGGGCCAAAAAAGGTCGGTTAAAAAATGCAAACTACTGCTGTATTACGTGGCGTGAGATTGTCTGAACAGAAAGGTCGTTTAGTTGCGAATCAAATCAAAGGACTATCCGTTGGAAATGCGTTAAATTTGTTATCGTTTAGTCCTAAAAAAGGTGCGGAAATTATCCGTAAGTTATTGGAATCTGCAATCGCTAATGCTGAACACAACGATGGTGCCGATATAGATGAATTAAAGGTGGCTTCTATATGTGTTGATCGAGGAACAACGATGAAGCGAACCAGTGCGCGTGCAAAAGGGCGTGGAAATAGAATTATAAAACCAACTTGTCATATATCGCTTACAGTCGGTGATAATGTTGGCTCTATTAAATAAAAGGCACTAATACTTATGGGTCAGAAAATACATCCAACTGGTTTTCGTCTTTCAGTGCAAAGAAATTGGTTGTCTAGATGGTACGCAAATAGTAATACATTTGCTGGCATGCTTAATGAAGATATTAAAGTGCGTGAATTTCTCGCAAAGAAATTAAAACATGCTTCCGTTGGCAGAGTTCTAATTGAAAGACCATCTAAAAATGCAAGAATTACAATTTTTAGTTCACGTCCTGGTGTTGTTATTGGTAAGAAGGGTGAGGATATTGAGTCATTGCGAACTGAACTTCAGAAAAGAATGGGTGTGCCTGTCCATGTAAATATTGAAGAAATACGTAAACCAGAAATAGATGCTCAGCTAATTGCTGATAATATCGCGCAGCAGCTAGAAAAAAGGATTATGTTTCGGCGTGCTATGAAACGTGCAATGCAGAATGCTATGCGTCTAGGTGCGCAAGGTATTAAGATCATGAGTTCTGGTAGATTAAATGGCATTGAAATTGCGCGTACTGAATGGTACAGAGAGGGAAGGGTTCCATTACATACTTTACGCGCTGACTTGGATTACGGAACATCTGAAGCTCAAACAACATACGGTATTATTGGAATTAAAGTATGGATTTTTAAAGGTGAGTTATTAGGTAAGAACGATCCGAATCAAGCAAGTAGTCATCTTTTAGAAACAGAAAAAAAGAAATCGAATAGAAAAATTAACCAGCCTATTACTAAGGATACTAAAAACAATACACTGGTAAAAGGATCAGAAGCTAAGCTTGACCTCAATGAAGAGAGTAATGCCGCAGCTTCTGCTGGTGATAACAGTTCAGTGCTAGGAGATAAAGATGCTGCAACCAGCTAGAACCAAATATCGAAAGCAGCAAAAAGGACGAAATACGGGGATAGCTACTCGTGGGGCTAAAGTTAGTTTTGGCGATTTTGGTTTAAAAGCTGTTGGGCGTGGTCGTATCACTGCACGTCAAATAGAAGCAGCTCGCCGAGCGATGACCAGGCATATCAAAAGGGGAGGGCGCATTTGGATCAGAATATTTCCCGATAAGCCAATTTCTCATAAGCCGGCAGAAGTTAGGATGGGTAAAGGTAAAGGTAATCCCGAATACTATGTAGCAGAAATTCAACCCGGTAAAATGTTATATGAAATGGATGGCGTTGATGAAGAATTGGCAAGGCAAGCATTTAGATTGGCTTCAGCTAAACTACCTATTCAAACAACATTCGTTACACGGCAAATTGGTGGTTAATTATGAAACCTAGTGAACTTAGAGAGAGGAGTGTCGCAGACCTCAAAAAAGAAATTCTAATTCTTTTAAAAGCGCAGTTTGGATTAAGAATGCAACATGCAACACAACAGTTGTCAAATCCAAATCAGCTTAATAATATTCGTAAAGATATTGCAAGAGTAAAAACTATACTTACTCAAAAAGAACAACAATTATGAGCCAAGACAAATTAAATCGTACGCTTACAGGTAAGGTGACAAGTGACAAGACGAGTAAAACAGTTACTGTGCTTGTGGAGCGAAGAGTAAAGCATCCGCTATATGGTAAATTTATGTCACGTTCAAAGAAGTATCATGCTCATGATGAGAATAATGAATACTCAATTGGTGATGCAGTTGTGATACAAGAATGTAGACCGTTATCTAAGACTAAAACATGGCAAGTTATTAAATTGCTTTCCAAAAGTTCAAGTATTTAAATATAGTTTTATCAAAAATTCATTATTCGTTGGAATTTTAAGTACAATTTCTTTATGGCATGCATTATTTATAAGTATTTGAAATTGTCTTTCTTGAAATAAAGCTGTACAATGTCCGGCTAATCTAGACCATATGTTGTAACAAATAGTACAAATGATTCAATTTATAACTAGGTTAGTTAGCCTGCTTGATCATCTTAGATAATTACAACTAATTAATAATATATTTCTATATTTTTTTAAAGTGGGTAAAAATGATTCAAATGCAATCAGTACTCAAAGTTGCTGACAATACGGGTGCGCGGTCAGTCATGTGCATCAAGGTGCTCGGCGGTTCAAAGAGGCAATATGCGGGTATAGGAGATGTTATTAAAGTAAGTATTAAAGATGCTGCCCCACGAGGAAAAGTAAAGAAAGGTGAGGTATATAGCGCAGTAGTGGTACGTACAGCTAAAGGTGTGCGTCGGGTTGATGGTTCACTAATTAAGTTTGACAGTAATGCGGCTGTCCTTTTGAATAATAAATTGGAGCCGATTGGCACCAGAATATTTGGTCCTGTAACACGTGAACTAAGAAATGCAAAGTTTATGAAAATAGTTTCACTTGCTCCCGAAGTTATATAGGCCTGAATAGGAAGGTAAATGAAAAAGATCAAAAAAGGTGATGATGTAATCGTAATTACTGGTAAAGATAAAGGTAAGCGTGGGCAAGTTGTTCGCATATTTGAACCAGATCATCTGGAAATTAAGGGTGTTAACGTTGTTAAGAAGCACCAAAAACCGAATCCAGCAAATGGAACGCCGGGTGGAATAGTGGAGTTGGAGAAGCCGCTACACATTTCAAATGTTGCAATTTATAATTTTGCGAGTAAAAAATCTGACCGAGTAGGTTTTAAGCTCGATGAAGAGAAAAATAAAGTCCGAATCTTCAAGTCTAATGGTGAATTAATAGGATCATAAAGGAAGGTAATTTTTTATATGGCGCGCTTGCAAGAATATTACCGTGAAACTGTTGTTAAACAGCTCATGGAGCAGTTTAAATACAAGTCAACGATGGAGGTTCCTTGTATTAGTAAGATTACGCTCAATATTGGTGTTGGTGAAGCGACAGCTGATAAAAAAGTTATCGAAAATGTTTTAGATGACTTGAGAAAGATATGTGGCCAGCAACCAGTTGTTTCAAAAGCTAAAAAATCAATCGCAACATTTAAAGTCAGGGAAGGTTATCCTGTGGGTTGCATGGTTACGCTGCGGCGTATCCGTATGTATGAATTTTTAGATCGTTTGATAACTGTTGCGATTCCAAGAATAAGAGATTTTAGAGGTATATCAGGCAAATCGTTCGATGGAAATGGTAATTATAATATGGGAATTAAAGAGCAAATTATTTTCCCAGAAATTGATTATGACAAGATTGATGCGCTTCGAGGAATGAATATTTCCTTTACTACAACAGCTAAAAGTGATCATGAAGCCAAGGCTCTATTATCTGCTTTTAATTTTCCATTTAAGAATTGAGAGCGAAATGGCAAAGTTAAGTGTTATTAACCGTGATTTAAAACGCAGAAAAGTTGTTAAGAAATATGCAGATCAACGTGCAAATCTTAATTTAATAATAAAAGATGCAAACGCAAGTGATGATGAACATTTTGAAGCCAGATTGAAGTTACAAAATTTACCAAAGGATTCAAGCCCTGTTCGTTTAAGAAATCGATGCGCACTCACAGGTAGACCTCGCGGAGTTTATTCTAAATTTGGATTAGGTCGTTGCAAATTACGTGATATTGCTATGAGTGGAAAAATTCCTGGAATAATTAAAGCAAGTTGGTAGTTTTTGATGCATTGGTGCGTGTTCTGAATCAATAAGAATTATTGTCTGCAGATTTGTAATCTTAATTTAATGTTTTGCTCTGCCGCTAGACAAAATAATATAGGTGTTTTTTTATGAGTATGAGTGACCCGATTGCTGATTTGTTGACGCGCATACGTAACGCGCAATTAGCAAAAAAAAATAGTGTTCGTATGCCTTCTTCTAAATTAAAAAAAGCAATATCAGAAGTGCTCAAAGAAGAAGGCTATATAGAAAACTGCGCTGTATCAACCGTTGATAAGAAAGATATTCTTAATATTGATCTAAAATATTACGCAGGATCGCCTGTTATTGAATTAATAAATCGTATTAGCCGTCCAGGGTTAAGAATTTATAAACCTACTAATAAATTGCCCAGTGTCATGAATGGATTGGGCGTGGCGATCGTTTCAACTTCTAAGGGTGTAATGACTGAGCGTAAGGCGCGCGCAGCTGGTGTTGGTGGCGAAATTTTGTGTGTTGTTGTTTAAAGGTGCCAAACTTATGTCTAGAATAAGTAAAATTCCCGTTTATATTCCAGATAATGTGGAAATTAACGCATCTTCGTCAGAGGTTTCGATTAAAGGTCCTTTAGGTGTTTTAAAACATAGATTGTCCTCAGATATACATCTAGATATTGAAGAAAAGACTCTGCAAGTAAAGGCTTCAAATGACTCCAAACATTCAATTGCCATGTCAGGTACCATGCGTGCCTTAATTGCTAATATGGTTGAGGGTGTTACAAAAGGCTTTGAGAAAAAGTTGTCACTAGTTGGGGTCGGTTATCGTGCTCAGGCTAATGGTGATAATTTAAATTTAAATTTGGGATTTTCTCATGCAATAGTACATAAAATGCCACTTGGTATTAAGGTTGAAACGCCAGCCCAAACTGAAGTATTAATTAAAGGTATTGATAAACAAAAAGTTGGTCAGGTCGCAGCGGAAATTCGCTCATATAGAAAACCAGAGCCTTATAAGGGTAAAGGGGTTCGATATTCTGATGAAGTGATTGTTCTTAAAGAAACTAAGAAAAAATAATTGAGATATTTATGCAGAATTTAAAACAAAATCGTCAACGACGTGCTCGGCGAACACGCGCTAAGATAGCTGAACTAGGGATTGTTCGCTTAAGCGTGCATCGTACAAATTTACATATTTATGCCCAATTAATTAAGGATGGTGGTAATAAAACTATTGCGAGTGCATCCACACTTGAGACTGAAATTCGAAAGGATTTGCCAAGTGGGGGCAATGTCGCAGCTGCTTCCCTGGTTGGGAAGCTAATTGCAGATAAAGCTAAAAAGTGTGGTATCGAGAAAGTTGCATTTGATCGATCAGGCTATAAGTATCATGGACGTGTTAAAGCATTAGCTGAAGCAGCCCGTGAAAACGGGCTTAAATTCTAACTTAAGGTTTAATATGGCCAAAATGGGGAAGTCACAAGGTAAGGGATCATCGAATAATGAAAGCACAGATGGCCTTAGAGAAAAAATGGTTGCCATTAATCGGGTAACTAAGGTTGTTAAAGGTGGTCGGATTCTGGGTTTTGCGGCATTAACCGTTGTGGGTGATGGTGATGGTGGTGTTGGTATGGGTAAGGGTAAATCACGTGAAGTGCCTGTAGCCGTTCAGAAAGCTATGGATGAGGCACGTCGCAAAATGGTAAAAGTTAAACTTAAGAATGGAACCATTCACCATCCAATAGTCGGCAGACATGGTGCTGCAAAGGTATATATGCAACCAGCTTCTGAAGGTACCGGAATTATTGCAGGTGGACCAATGCGTGCAATTTTCGAGGTGATGGGAATGCATAATATTTTAGCCAAGTGCATTGGTTCGACTAATCCATATAATGTAGTGCGTGCAACATTGCAAGGTTTGAGTTCCATGAATACTCCAGCAAATATTGCTGCGAAACGTGGAAAAAGTGTAGAAGAGATAATGGACTTAAAATCAAATGACTAAAATAAGTAACGATAAAAAAATTAGGGTTACCTTAGTAAAAAGTTTGATTGGTACGAAAAGTTCGCATCGTGCTACCGTTCATGGTTTAGGTTTGCGTAAAATTAATAGTACTTCTGTGCTAGAGGATACGCCCGCTATCCGAGGTATGGTTTTTAAAGTTAATTATCTTCTTAAATGTGAGGATTAAATGAATTTAAATACAATTAAACCTGCATTAGGATCTAACTCTATTGGTCGCCGTGTCGGGCGTGGCATCGGATGTGGTTTTGGAAAAACTTGCGGTCGTGGTCATAAAGGTCAAAAGTCCAGGGCTGGTGGTTATCATAAGGTTGGATTTGAAGGTGGGCAAATGCCGTTTCAGAGGCGTTTGCCTAAACGAGGTTTTGCATCGCTTAATAGACATAAAGTCCATCAGGTTAGACTAAGTGTATTAAATAATATTACAGAAGATGTTATTAACATCCAGTTACTGAGAGAAAAAGGTATTATTTCTTCAGCAATTAAGCGTGTAAAAGTATATTTGGTTGGCGACGGTGTAGATAAAAAATTAACTTTGCAAGGTATTGCTGTTACAAGTGGTGCTAAAACTGCAATCGAAGCAGCAGGTGGTAAAGTTGAATAGTTGCAGAAGGACTTAAATTGGCTGTTAAAGATAATAAAGTTAAATCAACTGATAAGTTTGGCGAACTTAAACGTCGGTTATGGTTCTTGCTACTTGCACTGATTGTATACAGAATAGGTGCTCATGTTCCTGTTCCTGGCATTGATCCAGTTGTTTTAAAAGATCTATTTGATTCTCAAGAGAGTGGCGTGCTGGGAATGTTTAACATGTTCTCAGGTGGGGCCTTGTCACGATTCTCAATTTTTGCATTAGGAATAATGCCTTATATTTCGGCATCTATTATAATGCAGTTAGGTACAGTTGCAGTACCCTATCTTGAGGCTCTCAAGAAAGAGGGAGAGTCAGGCCGCAGAAAGATTACGCAATATACGCGTTACGGCACATTAGGATTAGCTTTACTACAAGGTTATGGTATATCTATAGCATTGCAATCTCAAGTTGGATTGGTGATTAATCCTGGCCCTATGTTCGTAATCACGACGGTTATTACGCTCGTAACCGGAACAATATTTTTGATGTGGCTTGGAGAACAAATTACTGAGCGAGGAATTGGCAACGGTATCTCACTAATAATATTTGCAGGCATAGCTGCTGGTTTACCAAGTGCGATTGGTGGTACTTTAGAGCTTGTGAGTACAGGCTCTATGCACTTTTTAGTAGCCTTGGGAATTTTTATTGCTGCAGCACTAGTCACAGCATTTGTTGTGTTTGTAGAACGTGGTCAACGTAAGATTTTGGTTAATTATGCAAAACGACAAGTTGGTCGTAGACTTTATGGTGGTCAGAGTTCTCATTTGCCACTTAAGCTAAATATGGCGGGTGTGATTCCTCCTATTTTTGCTTCTAGTATCATATTGTTTCCAGCAACCTTGGCTGGATGGTTTGCATCGGGTGAATCGATGTTATGGTTGAAAGATATCAGTGGTGCGTTGTCCCCCGGTCAGCCTATTTATGTCATGTTATATGCTGCAATGATTATATTTTTCTGTTTTTTTTATACGGCATTGGTTTTTAATCCAAAAGAAACTGCTGATAACTTGAAAAAAAGTGGTGCTTTTATTCCTGGTATTCGTCCTGGAGATCAAACTACAAAATTTATTGAACGTATTATGCTTCGACTGACGCTGACGGGTTCGATATATGTCACGCTTGTATGTTTGTTGCCTGAATTTTTAATTTTAAAGTGGAATGTCCCATTTTACTTTGGTGGTACGTCGCTTTTAATTATAGTCATTGTTACCATGGACTTTATGTCACAAGTACAATCACATGTTATGTCTTCGCAATATGATAGCTTGCTAAAGAAAACGAGTTTCAAAGGCGGCGGAAGACAACCTGTAAGATAACTTCAATAAATAATCATGGCAAAAGAAGAAACGATACAGATGCAAGGTGAAGTTATCGAAACATTACCGAATGCAACGTTCCGCGTTAAACTAGAAAATGGTCATATTGTACTGGGTCATATTTCAGGAAAGATGCGTATGCATTACATTAGAATTTTACCTGGTGATAAAGTTACTGTAGATTTAACGCCATATGATTTAACTCGAGCGAGAATAACTTTTCGTGCGAAATAGACGTTTATTTCCATTGAAATTTATTTGTTGCATATAAGATATACAGGGAGATTTTTCAATGAAAGTACAGGCTTCAGTAAAGAAAGTATGTCGTAACTGTAAAATCATTCGGCGCAATCGAGTGGTAAGAGTGATTTGTTCTGATGCTCGACACAAACAAAGACAAGGCTAGTTTGCCTTTATTTATTAGTATTTCATAGGATAATTCCATGGCGCGTATCGCTGGCGTAAACATTCCAAACCACCAACACGTAAAGATTGCTTTAACTGGTATTTATGGTATTGGAAATACAAGCGCAAAACATATTTGTGAGTCGGTTGGTATTGAAACAAATATTAAGCTCAAAGATATAACAGATTCTCAAATGGACTTGCTGCGTGAGCATATTTCCAAGCTAACAGTTGAAGGTGATTTACGTCGAGAACTTTCCATGAATATTAAGCGCTTGATGGACTTGGGTTGCTATCGTGGGTTACGTCACCGTCGTGGATTACCAGTACGTGGGCAACGTACTAAAACAAATGCTAGAACACGAAAAGGACCTCGCAAAGCTGTAAGGGCGAGATAATTAGATAACTTTATCAAATATTTATAGATAAGATAAGGAATTATTTTCCATGGCCAAAGCTGTATCACGTGTAAGAAAAAAGATTAAAGCTAATGTATCTGAAGGAATAGCACACATACATGCATCTTTTAATAATACGATAGTAACAATAACTGATAGGCAAGGTAATGCTTTATCTTGGTCGACATCTGGAGGAGCTGGTTTTAAAGGTTCTCGTAAGAGTACGCCTTTTGCTGCTCAAATTGCAGCAGAGATGGCGAGTAAAGGTGCTATAGAGTGTGGCGTAAAGAATCTTGAGGTCCGTATTAAGGGGCCTGGTCCCGGAAGAGATTCTGCTGTGCGTGCTTTAAATTCTGCTGGATTTAAGATTACCAGTATTTCAGACGTGACACCTGTTCCTCATAACGGTTGTCGACCACCAAAGAAACGCCGTATATAAGGAGAGATGATTTGGCTAGAAATCTTGATCCAAAATGCCGACAATGTCGTCGTGAGGGAGAAAAGCTATTCTTGAAAGGTGAGAAATGCTTTACTGATAAGTGTGCTATTGAGCGCAGGAATTACCCACCAGGCCAACATGGACAGAAAAAATCACGTTTGTCTGATTATGGTGTTCAGCTTCGTGAAAAACAAAAAGTCAGAAGAATTTATGGCGTTTTAGAACGGCAATTTCGCAATGTATACCACATCGCGGATAAGCAACGCGGTGTCACAGGTGAGAATTTACTTCAGCTTCTTGAAAGTCGCCTTGATACGGTTACCCATCAGATGGGTTTTGGTGCGTCTCGTTCTGAAGCCAGGCAAATTGTTAAACATAATTGTATTTTAGTTAATGGAACACGTGTAAATATTCCATCGTTTCAGGTGAAGACTGGTGATGTTGTCGAGGTTTCTGAAAAAGCAAAATCCCATTTGCGCATTAAGTCCGCCTTGGAAGCAGCAGATAAGCGTAATTTTCCAGTCTGGATAGAGATGGATGTTAAAGCAATGAAAGGCACGTTTAAATCCAAACCAGAACGATCAGATTTGTCATCAACTATTAATGAATCGTTAATAGTTGAATTGTATTCAAAATAACTATTTGTATGATAAGCAGTCAATTGCATTCCGCTAAAGGACATGACTATGCAAGGTAATGAACTATTAACACCACGTATTATTGATGTTCAAAACATTTCCCCATTACACGCAAAAGTTGTCATGGAGCCTTTTGAACGAGGCTATGGGCATACGCTGGGTAATGCACTTCGTCGTATTCTTTTGTCATCTATGTCAGGATTTGCGCCTACTGAAGTACAAATTGCCGGTGTGGTGCATGAGTACTCAGCTCTTGATGGTGTTCAGGAGGACGTTGTTGATATTCTTTTGAACTTAAAAGGAATTGTACTTAAGTTACATCATAATACTGAAGCTATTTTGATACTTAAAAAATCCGGAAAAGGTGTAGTGACTGCAGGAGATATTCAAGCTGGTCATGATGTAGAAATAATTAACCCGGATCATGTTATCGCCCATCTTACTTCAGGTGGTGAGATTGATATGCAACTGAAAGTTGAGAAGGGCCGTGGATATGTTCCTGCTACAGCGAGAGATAGTTCCGATAATGAGAAAAGTATTGGTACGATACTTCTAGACTCTTCTTTTAGTCCAATTCGTCGTGTCAGTTATTCTGTTGAGAGTGCGCGTGTTGAGCAACGGACTGATTTGGACAAGCTTGTTATGGACCTAGAAACGAATGGTGTTGTCGAACCTGAAGAAGCAATTCGTTTTGCTGCTAAGCTCTTAGTTCAACAGCTTTCTGTATTTGCGGATCTTGAAAGTACACCTTTACCTACAGAAGAACCTCAAGTTCCTCAGATTGATCCTGTTTTATTACGTCCTGTTGATGACCTTGAACTAACTGTTCGCTCTGCTAATTGTCTTAAAGTTGAAAATATTTATTATATTGGTGATTTGATTCAACGTACTGAAGCTGAATTGCTGCGCACGCCAAATCTAGGTAGAAAGTCCCTTAATGAAATAAAAGAAGTTTTAGCTTCTCGTGAGCTTACTCTTGGAATGAAACTTGAAAATTGGCCACCTGCTAATTTAGAGAATATTGCAAAGGAATCAAATCATGCGTCATCATAATGCTTTCAGAAAGTTAAATCGGTCAAGCAGCCATCGTACTGCCATGTTTCGTAATATGAGCAATTCATTATTACGTCATGAAGTTATTAAGACTACACTGCCTAAAGCAAAGGAATTGAGACGTATTGTTGAGCCTATGATTACACTGGGTAAGAATCCGTCATTAGCTAATAGACGTTTGGCTTATGATCGTTTACGTGATTGTGATATGGTTGTAAAGCTATTTTTAGACCTAGGTCCTCGTTTTCAAACCCGGCCGGGCGGATATTTACGTATACTTAAATTTGGTTTTCGTAAAGGTGATAATGCGCCCATGGCTTTGGTTGAACTGTTAGATCGTCCTGAGCAAGAGTTCGTTTCAGATGACGAAAATGAAGTAAGTGAGAATTAGCTCACGGCACTGAATAACTGAAACGTTTAATTCTATTTTAATTCGAGACTTAATTTCGAACTCGATCCTTTCAGCAATAGTGGTTTTATATTCTGCTATTTCTTCAGTACTTTAGTTTTTAACCATTTTATTATTTCAATTGGCTATGTCACAATTAAATGTTGAATTTGATTTAAGAATTTATAAAACCCT
>CAXBGL010000058.1:0-14679 GCA_963975255.1 uncultured Nitrosomonas sp.
AAACACAAACTATAATGCTCCCCGTGGCAAGACCACGGGGAATCGCAAGTTCAAGAATAGTCATCTTTGTCTTTCCACTACTCACTTGCTGGGCTAAAAACCGATGAATAGTTCCAACATAATCTTGCATTAAGTTCTTCGAAAAAAGCTTTAGCATTGCATCCCCATAGCCAATCTTTACGCTTAACAAAAAAGGGTTTTGTTGCAACTAGAACAAGTTGTTTAATGCGTAATGGCTGATATAGTGCAGGATCAATAGCAACTTGACCACCTAATGACCAACCGCACACAATACTCTCTTTTGGTAAAATCTCAGCCATAATTTCCACAATGTGCATCAGAGTTCCAGGCTCATATGTTGGACTCAATCCATGCACAGGCAAATGCACCAGATGAAGGCGATAATGTGATGCCAATTGATCTCGAACACTATGCCAGATGCCACCATGTATAGCCCACCCATGTAGCAAAACAAGACCTCACCAAATCGCAACATCTAAAAGTAAGGCAGCTATTGGAAGAGTTTGGTGCTTATTTTCTTTGATTAACATGATAACTTTGGAGTATGTTGTATTCACCAGGCGACAGGCTCAAGTCGATTACAACGATTTCAGCCCAAGTTTATCAAATAGCAATTGATCGCCTTTTGTTTCTGGATTTCCTGTAGTCAGTAATTTTTCACCATAAAAAATAGAATTGGCACCCGCTAAAAAACATAATGCTTGCACAGCTTCTGACATTTCTTGTCTACCAGCAGATAAACGTACTATTGCTTTCGGCATCGTAATCCGCGCGGCTGCAATCGTACGCACAAACTCTAATGGATCAAGCATAGCCGTCCCATACAAAGGCGTTCCTTTAACTTGCACCAAATGATTAATCGGCACAGATTCTGGATAGGGGTCCAGATTTGCCAATTGTGCAATCAATCCTGCACGAGATTGGCGCGACTCACCCATCCCAACAATTCCACCGCAACAAACATTGATTCCTGCACTTCGAACTTCCTGTATTGTATCCAGACGATCCTGATAAAGACGTGTTGTCACAATCTCATCATAAATTTCCGGTGCAGTATCCAAATTATGATTATAGTAATCCAGTCCGGCCTGACCCAATTGCTGTGCCTGCCCTGGCTTTAGAAGTCCCAACGTAGCACAGGTCTCCAGTCCTAATGCTTTAACAGCACTCACCATCTCTGTCATTTTATCGATATCACGTTGCTTAGGGCCACGCCATGCAGCACCCATACAAAATCGTGAAGCACCTTGCTCCTTAGCTATGGTTGCTGCCGAAACCACTTCCTCCAGTGACAATAAATCCTGCTTTTCAACACCTGTATGGTAACGTGCTGCTTGTGGACAATAGCTGCAATCTTCAGGACAACCGCCCGTCTTAACAGAAATTAGCGTGGATAGCTGCACGGCATTCGCATCATGGTGCTGACGATGAATTAATTGGGCGCGGTGAATTAAATCGTTAAAGGGCAAATCTAGTAACAACTCGACTTGCGCTACTTTCCAATGCAATAAATCATTTGAAGTAACTGCGTTATTTATTTGCTGGATTTCCGTGAAGCTGGGTATAGTTTGTTTCATTTTTTATCAAGTCCCTATGTCAAATCAGATCGAGCTATATTGCTGCCAAATATTTTATTGGCAAGCAGCCAAGTTTTAACAAATGGTCAAGTTCCGTAATCGAAGCAATGTCAACTCCTGCACTCACTTTTTTGAATCAATGCTTGAATAATACGTGTATCAGGTTTGTCTCTTCTGTGAGGTGCTAGTGAATACAGAGGAATAAGTTCTTTGAATAGTCTACATTTGATACTGGAACGCTAGTTTAAACACGCCAATTTTTGGTCCCATTGCACCGGGCGCATAATTTTCTATACCTTTGGTAGTCAAGTCACCATACTGATAAAATGCGCCTACGCGCAGACTAAATGTATCAATAATATAGTTCACGCCGCCTTCGATTTCTTCACGGTTACTACTGCCACGTGGCTGTATACTAGTATAACGACCATAGGGTTGAAACCGTCCAATCCCGACTTTAGTTGGAAACAGATACAAAGCTGTTGCCGTCCATGATTGCCCATCAAATATACAGAAGCAATCAGGGTCAGAAAATGCAGCTTTGTTGTAATCTGAAAAAAAGCGCTTGTATTCACCTTTCGCTGTAAACACCCCCATATTTTGAGGCAAGACTTTTTCAAACAACACGTCAAATACCAGACCGATAAAATCGCTCTTGTGAGCAGCTGAACCAGCACCGTCTTTTTGATAACTTCCACCAAAAGCCAACGCCAGAATATCGCCGGCTTCACCATAGTAAAGGTCGCTGGTATAATAACCTGGATTCTCCTCTGGATTCAGAAAGTTATAAGTTACGCGCCAAGCATACAAAGCATGATCATTCTGGTTAGGTCCAAAGTTTGATTTACGTGATGATCTCAATCCGCGAAAAATACCTACGGTATATTGTAAGGTACCCGGTATAAATTTAGGTTCCACACTACCAAAAAAAGTACCACCATCATCACGACCATAAAAGCCTGCACCACCAACACCATGTTTCAAACTATAGTCTGCTGAAAAAAATGGCGTCTTGAAACCGTCAAGAGTTGCCATATAGAAAGGCCCAGACATCTCGTTCCGATCTGTTGGAACCAGCATACGACCACCCCAGACATTGAAGTATCGGTTGATTTCGAAGTGGGCAGCTGCATCCAGTACTCTGAATGCCATCTTTGGGATGTCGCCGGAACTTTGATTGTTACAGAAAGTACATTCCGCATTGACACCAAATTTTACATATTTATGAACCTGACCAGAAATAAATACACGAACGAAATCAACAGTAAAGGTGTCTTTATAACGATTATTATCAATGTTCTCCGTCCAATTACCAGAAAATTTAAGACCCACACCTATGGAGGCCCATTTGGTTTCATCCAGTGACATCTTCAGCCTATGGCCGTCGTTGCTAAACTTAACACTTCTCAGGTGACTCAGCCAGCCTTCCGCACGCACATCTTCATTCTCTGCACGCGCCTCAACCAGTATTAACAATGCTGAGCTAGGTGCCAACATAAATATCAATAGCAGTTTGGCCCAAAAATGACATATTCTTTTCAGAACAGTATACTGCAGCGAGTCATTATCCGACCCACTTCCGACTTTAAAACCAGTTATCGCAATATTGCAATTCATTATAATGGCCTCCAATTTTGATATTCAACGTATCAATGAAATCATATGATCAACAGTATTTATCTGGCCTTCTTGCAACTGCTCCCTTTAATAACTATATATATTTTTAGAATTGGGACATTATTCGTTCAGCTGTTTTAGGTATTTACGCCAACCACCTAATTGACTAATGTCTACTGCATTTTCCAGAGCATAGTGTTCACACAAAAAACCAAGCACCATTTCACCACTCGCCAAAGTAATCGTACCTATTCCAAGTGGTTTGGGGATGCCGGCCACAAAACTGCCTAATTCACGTACCGGTAATTCCCAAACTTCAACTTCAATAGCAAACCCTTGCTCACCATTTTTTATGTGTACCATGCCTGGACGACAGGGTGGGTCTTCTCGAAGGGCAAAAAGTTTATAATCTGGTGACGTTTTGGTACATGTCAGCAACTTACCTTTTCGAACAGTTAACTGTTTATTTAGGGGTAAGCCGGACAAATGTGCACCACATACTGCCAATCGTATTCGATCAACCTTCAATGGTTCAGAAGACTGATTAATTCCTATCTGAGCGGCAGTATCTATAGCGCCCGTAGCACCGAGTGGTAATGCGTATAACTGCTGTATACGACTGGCCAGATGCAACAATGCTGGATCTTGATGCGCCGGTGCAACGAGTGTTACACCAAAAGGCAAGCCATTATTCTGAAATCCTGCAGGTACCGCCACTGCTGCATACCCCAAGAGATTCATGAAATTAGTGTAATAGCCCAGATTTGCATTCAAATGAACGGGGTCTTTTTTCATCGCCTGGATCGTATAAATAGTGCCGGCGGTTGGTGTTAGCAAACAATCCATATTGACCCAAATAGAGTCCGCCTGATTTTTTAGCTCGCGTAACTGATACATGCCAATATAAGCATCAGCAGCCGAATATTGTTCTGCACTGGCGATGATCTCACGGACGGGCGATATGACTTGATCACTATTTTTTTTAAAAAATGATTGAATTGCTGCATAGCGTTCCCCAACCCATGGTCCTTCATAAAGCAAACGTGCTGCATCCAGAAAGGCACTAAAGTCTATCTCGACAGCCTTTCCACCAAGTGCTTGCAGTCGGGTGATACTTTCCCTAAATAATCGCTCACTTTCTTTGTTACCAAAAAACTTTAGTTGCCGATCGTATGGAACACCAAATCTGAAATGTTGTGTGGAAGAAAAATCAATTTTGCATATTTCTCTCTCTCTAGAATATATATCTTTAGCATCATAACTCGCTGCAACTGCTAATATACGTTCTGCATCTGCAGCAGTTAGCGCAAGAATAGAAACACAATCCAATGAACGGCAAGCTGGCACAACCCCATGTGTAGATAGCCATCCCGGGGTTGGTTTATACCCAACAAGATTATTGAATGCGGCAGGTACTCTGCCAGAACCAGCTGTATCAGTCCCAAGACTGAAACACACCATACCTTTTGCAACGGCTACAGCTGATCCGGAACTAGACCCACCGGAAATATATTCTGGATTGAAAGCATTGCGACATTCACCATAGGGTGAACGCGTACCGTTCAATCCCGTAGCAAACTGATCCAGATTAGTCTTGCCTATTGGAATAGCGCCCGCTTCGATCAAATTTTGCACAACAGTCGAACTGTATTCGGGTATATAAGAAAAAGCAGGACAAGCTGCTGTAGTTGGCACGTCAGCCAGATCAATGTTGTCTTTGATAGCAAAAGGAACTCCATACAATGGCAAAGTCGTTATCTCTTTGGCTTCAACTTTGCGCGCATAGTCCAATAATGCTTCAAGTGATAATTTATGTATCCAGACATGATCATCGTCATTCTCAACTTGTGCATGCAAGGCCCGCACCACCTGACTGGGTTTCAGTTCACCGCAGGCGTAACGCTGCATCAAATGCGAGATACTAGCCAAGGGAAAAATGTCATCCACACTCAATCTCCTTGCAGAACTATTAACCTTTGCCCAGCTGTCACATACCCACCTTCCTTGCAGCATATTTTTTCTACTGTACCGCTCACCGCAGCATCCACTGGAAACTCCATTTTCATGGACTCAAGCACAAGAAAAGTAGAACCCGCCTCGACATGTTCACCTTCTTTAACCAATAATTTCCACACTGAACCTGTTACATGTGATTCAACCACAACTGCGCCTTCTGGAATATCCAGCTCACACTCGATATTGGCATCATCCAAATCATCTTCGCTGACATATTCCGCTTGGCCACTAATTCTCCAACGTTCACGCTCGGCTTCAAATGCAGCTTGCTGTCCAGCTTTAAATTCTTTAATGGATGCATTATTATGTTTCAGGAATTGGTTATAATTTTTTAAACTAAAAGTAGTTTCCTCTATCTTCAGCTTAAATTTCCCAGTAATGAAATCTTTACGTAGTGTGAGGAGTTCACTTTCACTTACTGGGTAAAAACGAATTTGATCAAAGAAACGCAGCAACCAGGGTTTTCCATCTTTGAAATCAGTGGTTTGGCGATATCGGTTCCACATTTGCACTGTGCGACCAACGAATTGATAGCCGCCGGGGCCTTCCATGCCATACACACATAAATAGGCACCGCCGATACCCACTGAATTTTCCGCTGTCCAAGTTCTCGCTGGATTGTATTTAGTAGTTACTAGTCGATGGCGAGGATCTACTGGTGTGGCAACCGGAGCGCCTAGATAAACATCGCCCAGACCCATTACCAGATAGCTCGCTTCGAACAAAATCTGTTTTACCGTTTCAATACTATCCAAACCGTTAATACGGCGAATAAACTCAATGTTACTGGGGAACCATGGTGCATTTTTGCGTACTATTTGATCATATTTTTCAATCGCCAGCCGTGTTGCCACATCGTTCCAGGACAATGGCAAATGTACAATACGCATCGGGACTTCCATATCATAAATAACAGGTAATTCTGCTTCCGCAGCAACCAGAATATCCAGTAACACCTCACGTGATAACACTAGTGAATCAAAATGAATTTGTAATGACCGAATACCCGGTGTTAAATCTATGATTCCTTTCAGGCGACCTGAATCAAACTCTTCCTGAACCCACTCCATTAGGGCATGTGCACGAAAACGCAGATTCAAATCAAGCTCTGGTGGCCCATATTCAACCAACAAGTATTTGTCACCAGACTGCCGATAAACAACTTTTACTTGTTGCTTGTTTCCCGAAATCTCTCGCAGAATCGGACTACCTAATTTCAAGGAGTGTGGCTCAATTCGTTCCGGATGTGTGGTAAGGCGCAAATTCCGAATACATTCATCCTGGCATTTCTCTAAAGACAATGCTTGTTTCATAGTCAATAAATTGAAACTGATTTTATCGCCTGGTTTTAATTGTCCCATCTTCCACAATTCAGCATGCGCGATCGTTACTGGACAAACAAAACCACCTAAACTGGGACCATCTGGTCCTAAAATAACAGGCATATCACCGGTAAAATCAACTGCTCCAATCGCATAGGCATTGTCATGAATATTGGATGGATGCAATCCCGCTTCACCACCGTCTGTTCTCGCCCACTCGGGCTTTGGTCCCAGTAGTCGCACCCCAGTTCGGCTGGAATTATGGTGCACACCCCATTCGGCGCTAAAGAAATGATGTATATCTTCGGCAGTAAAAAAATCCGGTGCCCCGTGTGGACCATATAAAACACCGATTTCCCAGTGATTGCTATATTCCGGAATAAGTTCTTGTGGCAACAAATGGTGGGTATGTTGCTGCTTCGCTGAAATATGCAGCACATCTCCAGTTCGCAAAACACGCCCGGCATGTCCGCCAAATTGACCCAATGTGAAGGTGGCTTTGCTACCCAAATAATTCGCCACCTGAAAACCACCCTGAACGGCGAGATAAGAGCGACAACCATGATGATCACCAATTTTCCCAAACTGGAGTAATGTACCCGCTTTGATATCATGTGACTGCCACAGCTTCAATGGCTTACCATCTAGTTGTACGTCAATAGTCGCGCCAGTAATCGCAATAACACTGTCAGTATTAAATTTCAGTGTCGGACCGGCCAAGATAATCTCGAGTCCTGCTTTATCTTCTGCGTTGTTTACCAAGCGATTAGCCAACCGAAATGCCAGCGGATCCATTGGCCCTGATGGCGGCACACCAACACTCCAATACCCCTGTCGTCCTGGATAATCCTGTATCATAGTCTGCACACCAGGACTCACCACATCAATAGTTTGCGCAACATGATGGAAATTATTTAAAAATCTTGTGTTGTGCTGCACATCACTAAATACTTTACTCTGTAATATCTGTTTAAGATAATCCAGGTTAGTCTCTATACCGTGAAATGTTGTCTTTTTGAGTGCACTAAGCAGACTGGCAATCGCTTGCTCACGTGTTGCTTCATGTACAATAATTTTTGCCAGCATCGGATCATAGAATGGAGAAACTTCTACGCCGCGCTCTATCCAAGTTTCGACACGTGCAGTGGAAGGAAATGAAACTTCCGTGAGTACACCAGTAGACGGCTGGAAATCTTTGGCAGGATTTTCAGCATATACACGTACTTGTATAGCAGACCCTGAGTGTTTTATCTCAAATGAATTCAATAAAGGCAAGTCGCCAGCTGCTTGCTGCACCATCCATTCCACCAGGTCGATCTCTGTAACAGCTTCTGTCACACCATGCTCAACCTGCAATCGTGTGTTAACTTCCAGGAAATAAAAGTCACCGCTGGCAGCATCAAAAACATATTCTACTGTCCCGGCAGATTGATAATTAACTGATTTACCAAGACGCACCGCCGCATCCAGTAGTGCCTGACGCAAATCTGGTGTTATATTAGGCGCGGGTGTTTCTTCTATTACTTTCTGATTTCGTCGCTGCATTGAGCAATCGCGTTCACCCAGTGCGATCACTTCACCCTGACCATCACCAAAAATTTGAACCTCAATGTGACGGGCATTTTCAACAAATTTTTCTAAAAACAAACCAGCATCATTGAAATTATTTTTGGCTAAATGTTGTACGGCATCATAGGAATTGATCAGTTCATCTTTGTCCCTGCACAAGCGTATACCGATACCGCCACCGCCAGCAGTACTTTTCAGCATAATCGGATAGCCAATATTTTCTGCTTCAACCAGGGCGTTATCCACATTATCTAGCAAACCTGTTCCCGGTAATAACGGAACCTGACTTTGTATTGCCAACTCCCTCGCCGTATGCTTCAGACCGAAAGTACGCATCTGCTGTGCAGTGGGCCCAATAAAGCGAATATTGTGCGCATCGCATTGCTCAACAAAATCCGCATTCTCACTTAGAAAACCATAGCCAGGATGAATAGCCTGTGCGTTGGTTTGTCGCGCAATATCAAGTATCTTATCTACACGCAAATAACTGTCCGCCGCCACACCACTTCCAATACAATAAGCTTCATCCGCTTCCAACACATGACGCGATAACGCATCGGCATCAGTGTAAACTGCCACACTTTTCACACCCATTTGTCGCAATGTACGAATGACGCGACAGGCAATCGCACCACGATTGGCAATCAATACTTTATCAAACATTCCTTGCTCCTTTTTCCTAGATATTATTTACTAAATAGATCATTGCCACCTGGAGTCCGGATCAATCCCAGATCAGCAGGCGAATTGGCGTAGGGTTATAAGCATTGCAAGGGTTATTGAGCTGTGGGCAGTTTGAGATCAATACAATCACATCCATTTCAGCTTGCATTTCGACGTATTTTCCCGGTGCCGAAATGCCGTCAACGAATTCAAGTTGACCCGCTTCATTTACGGGCACGTTCATAAAAAAATTGATGTTGCTGGGTAAATCCCGCTTACTCATGCCAAGTTTTTTGCAAAGGGATTCATGCGCCAGTGCATGTAGAAAATTGTCACGACAGCTATGCATTGGGTATTTATCCAACGCATAACGGACGGTATTGCTTTCCGCAGCGCAAGCTCCTCCCAATGTATCGTGGCGCCCACAAGTATCTGCAGTGATAGTGAGCATGACATTGCCAAAATTAGAGTTGAGTTGACTGCCTGTAGTCAGATAAAGCCTATTCTGAGAACATATCGTATCGGTCGCACTGTAGCGTTCCAAAGCATCGTTAGCATTAAAGAATAAGGTATCAACCGCCTGATTACCCTCCATATCTTCAATACGAAAGGTCTGTCCTTTATTCACCCGCTTGACCCACGGCTCACCAGCTGCACAGACTTCATTCACCACCGCTTCATTAGGGTCAAACTTGCTCTCAGTTAAATGTTGTGTATTCATATTTCACCTCCACAGCACGCATTAAAGCGTTGCGTATTTTCTAAACCACGACTATTTTCAGCAATGTTTGAACATGTTGTGGCTGTGTCAGTCGGTGTGACGGATAGTGCCAAATTAACAGCACCAGGTTGATAAGATTCTGCAGTATCCAGTGGATGCGGCGCTGCTGATAACACCACTAATGTGTCCATTACAAAGCTCAGATCGATATAATCGCCAGCTTTTCTGTTATCTGCATGAAACATCAATTCACCATTTGTATCCGCTGTAACCTTGCTAAAGAAGTTGATATTAGGCACGATATCGCGTCGGTCGAGCCCCCATTTTCCCAATTCTATAAGCATGCCATCGAGACCACTGCGATGCATCTGATTTTGATGTTCCTGGTATCGTGCGGTCCCGTATTTTTTGCGAATCAGTTCAGCATCACTCAGACCGCATACCGTATCACTCCAACCGATCGAATCTGCAGTAATACAGCAAAAAATACGCCCCATATCAGAATGACAGGCATGGCCTTTAGTCAAATAAAATGTATGTTGTGATTTCAGCGTATCCGCCATGTTATAACGTTCTAATTTTTCTTCCCGGTTATAAAAGAGTACAGCTGCATTAGCATTACCGTATATATCCGTCAAACGTAAAGTCATTCCACGGCGCACTATTCCGGACCAGTGGCACCCACCCGGAATATCTTCTTCCCAAAGAGATGTGTTTTTCTGCTTCATTATTAACTCCCTATTAATTAATACGAATTTTTTTGACTATTTGCGGATTCTGTTTATCAGAATAACCAAAGTAGTTATTCCCATAAGACCACCCAAAACGATAGGAATCGCCCATAACAGGTACCAGGGTGCATCGGGAGAAATCGTGTAAGCTCTCGGCCAGCCGATATTAATGAGTTCAAACATCGCCCAGACAAAAGCCATTGCATTGATGGGCAATCCCCAGGCGCCCAATTTCAAGTGACCAAGTTCTGGGTCCCAGCGACCGGTAAGGCGGCAAAATAAACCTACACCAGTCGTCATGGCAAACATGGCATATAGCCCACCGGTACCAAACGCAATAATTGTTGCCACAGCATTGTCATTCAATCCCAACATCAAACCGAGACTCGCCATTATTACCGTGAAAAGGATTGCGTTACGGGGTGTTTTACTAGCAGTGACATTGGATAGTACTGCGGGCATATTACCTTCGCGTGCCATAGAGAAGATAATGCGAGAAGTGTATTTAACGACTGATGAGCCGCAAATAAAAAAGGCAAACAAGACAATGACTGCAAAGTAATCTGCAATCCAGGAACCGAATTTACTGGCGATCAGTGGTGTAAGCGGATCGGCTGTATTACTGGCAGCTATCACTGCTTCATGATCAAAAGCTAAGGTCAGTGAAGTAGTATTGAATAGCGAAACTGTCCCTACCACACTAAGGGCCAGAAATATCGCTCGCGGTACCTGGCGTTTCGGGTCACGGACTTCCTCGGCCGTTGTAGAGCAGGCATCAAAGCCAATGAAAGCCCAGCCAGCAATAGCGACTGCTGCCAGAAAGGCAGCCATTTCACCCGGCGCGGTGCCAGTTCCCAGGTGCTGAAACAATTCGGAAAAAGAATTCTCGCGATAAAAGAAAAATAACAGTACCGCAATACCGAATGACCCAAAAATCTCAACGTATATGCTCATCGCAGTGAATATTTTAAATATACGTACGTGAGCCAAATTAAGAGCCATACACAGGAACAAAAATATGGCACCCCAGAACACCATCATGGTGCCGCCTGCCCATCCTTCAACATTAGGTAACCCTGTCGATCCGTAGACGGTAGCTAACCAGATACCACCGGTATAAGCCGTTGTTGTCAGCATGGCAATGGTTGAACTAACGTAAATAACACCTGCATACTGACCGGCAACTGCTCCACCCAATTGGCGCGACCATTTATAGGCACCACCGGAAATTGGAAATTGTGAAGACAGCTCCGCATAAACGGTTGCTACCAGCATTTGCATGACCAGGCAAAGAGCCAATGCAACAATCCAACCCCCGCCCGTCACCACCATTTGCAAACCAAAAATAGCATAAAGCCCCACCACCGGTGAAACAACAGCAAACCCCATGGTGAAACTGTTCCAGATAGTCATGCTACGATTAAGCGAGTCAGGTGCAGTTACGCTATTATCAGATGTAGAAGATGTCGGTGCGTCAGATTCGAATGTATCAGAAGATGTAGAAGATGTAGAAGATGTAGGTGTGTGAAATTCGGATGTATTAGAAGATGTATCGGATTCAGCTGCATCAGATGCAGCCATCTTTTCATCAGGTGGAATAGCCATCAAGGTCCCCTTTTCGGCAAACAGACAAAGCTGAGAGTTAAATGTTTAAAATGCACATTTTCTCCCGGGCTTTTATCCCTCCGTGGAACCTCGCCATTACGAGATCGGAAACTCTCGGTCCAGACGCCTTTACTATTTTTCTACAAGGCCGGAACCCTAGATTCCATTATTTGTGTGTGTTGTATTTCTTTTTCCTCAAATTACCATTTAGTTAGTATTGCTATTATTGTAAGCATAGAGTTTTTTAGAAGTCAACCCTTTATCGTAACCGACAATTTGCACCCCGTGCAGCACAAGTTGGACAGACTAGCCTGATTGCCCAAGAGATGGATTTAGTTCATCGTTACTATTAAAGTAAATGGTGGTGATGACAAAAAAAGAATACCGAAAGCCAAGTGCAAAGAATGCAGAGAAATCAGTTCGTGATATACGACGCACAGCACGCCAGAGTTATTCAGTCGACAAAAGAAGCGCATAGTGTTGCAAGCTATTCGAGGTGAAGATAGTATTTCCGAACTGTTTCATCGGAAAGGGGTCAACACGAATATTATTACTACTGGGCAAAAGAATTTCTGGAAGCCGGGAAGTAACGACTGACCGGAGATACTGCACGTGAGGCCACTTCAAATAAAGTCATGAACCTGCGGGTTGGGAGCTCTCCCCTGAACTGAAGTAAAATCTAGGAGTCTGTCGGATCGGATAAGCTAGTGAAGTAACTATTGGAAACGAATTTCAATGTTTGTCCGCTTTAGGTTTTTACAGTACCTCCAAAAGCGAGAAAGAAAATTTATTTATAGTTCAATTTACATTGCACAAAGGGGTTCTTGTCCTTTTTTCGCTATCCTGTCGTCATTGCAAACATTCGCTTGAAATTATAGGCTATGATGACGAGCCTCCATTCACCCGCTGCTGCTTGAAGTCAGCACACCAGGAACTGACGAAAGCCTAGTACCTGTTTGATAAGACCAAACAATGGCTCGACGGTGCATTTGCTTGCAGTCGTTGTGCTATGGGCAGATGATGGGCTTCACGTCCCAGTGCAATGTGTGGGGCAATGCCACTTTCAATACAGGCTGTGACGTTGTCTTGGCTAAAATAACCACTATCAGCCAGTAACGTATCGGGCTTGCCAAACTGGTTTTCCAACTATCCTAATGTTTCGAGCATCGGTTTGACGCGGTGCTTGTCGTTAGTTTCAGTGGTTAGGTCGCTGGCGAGAATGAACATGCTCTCAACATCGGCAGCCGCTTGCCCGTTATAGCCTTGTATGAAGCCATCCCTACTGGGCATGATGCGTGATTGCTCTTCAGTGAGATTGATTTGATCTTTGGGGTAGGACCTGTTCCCGGTGCTTTAGCTTGCTTTCCGCGTGGTTTCTGTCCGGCTTCTTGCTGCGTTTGCCGACGGGCGACTTTTCCTCAAAGCCCTTATGATCCTGGCTTTCGCTACAGATAAGGCTTCAAGGCATTGTTCCCAACGTACAATTTCAGCCGGCAAGTCAATATCATTCTCAGATTCAGGTTCATCTGCTCGACTGCCTTGTTCAGTAAAAACCAAACCTCTTCATGTAATTGTACTTGGAATTTTTCAAGGTGTCTGTACGATAGCGCCTTGTGCTCTGACGCATTGGCTTTGATCTTGGTACCATCCAGCGATATCTGCCCAAATTTAAACAGCTTCATTGTTTGCGCAATGACCAACACCTGCACAAACAAATCCTCCAATTCCACCAGAAATGTTTTGCGGAAATTCGCTATCGTGTCATGATCCGGATTTTGATTTGCCGCAAGAACACGAAACCCAACCGAGTCATACGTCTCCCGCTCAATCTTGCGGCTAAAGAATGTACCCGTTGCATAGCCGCAAAACAATAACGCTAACATCATGGCTCGATGATGGGCTTCTGAACCTTCGCCAGAATATCTGGCTTATCAGTCTCGTCAAATCCAACCCATCAATGACTTCAATGATGAACCGTGCCAAATGATTTTCCGGCAACCATTCATCTATAGAAGGGGGTAACAGATAATGCTGTTGACGATTGTAGGATTTGAACTGACTCATAACGGCTTCCCGAAAAACTGATTCTAATTGTTTGCTATTTTAACAAATTGAACCGCCGGATGCTTTATGTCCGACAAGCTCCTAGCAGAATTATTGATGAAAAATCACCTACTCAAAAAAGTATGATCGGGGATGGGAAGAACGGTATATGAGGTATTCGGCATCAGCGAAGTATGAAATCATTCGCCTGGTTCAGCAATCGAGTCTGTCAGTTCGGCAAACATTACTGTGTTTGAATATCCATAAGTCAACCTTCTATAATTAGCTGAAATGGTTTCAAGAAGGCGGTATAGATACCCTGGAAGATCGTAAACCAGCGCCCCGGCAGGGTATGGAACAAACTTCCGAAAGAACAGCAGGCTGCTGAAGGCGCATGATCTAATCACCAGCTAATCCTACATTCTTATGGAGGCTGCTGACAAATTTCAGCATCCAAGTACGCATATTAATGAAAAGTGGCAAACCATACCATCCTCAGACCCAAACCAAAATTGAACGCTGGCATCGTTCATTGAAAAACTAGATTTTACTGGAAAACTATTTCCTGCCTGATGAACTTAAAAAACGTATACGCCGGTTTGTTAATTACTACAATCATGAACGCTACCACGAATCACTTAGCAATCTGACACCGGCCGATGTCTAATATGAGCGTGGTCAGGCTATCCTGGATAAAAGAAAGAGGATAAAACAGCGAACATTAGCTATGAGACGTCAAGTGGGCCTGTCGCGTAATTCAATTGTGAGTGTATTTTCGTACAAAGGAGACTATT
>CAXBGL010000059.1:0-14671 GCA_963975255.1 uncultured Nitrosomonas sp.
AAAGTACAATTAGAGAGTTAACAAAAACCAATAGTTAATTGCGACATAGCCTTTCAATTCATCAATAAGTTTTTAAGGCTTAAATTTTTACCGCAGTAATTTATTCATTTTTACTATGAATAAACTTGTTTTTTTTATTCTACGACTTATAGATGATAAAGCGTTTCATTCTGGAGAGAAATTAGCTAAGCAGATTGGGTGTTCTCGAAGTAGTATTTCAAATGCATTGCGTGACATTGAACAATATGGCCTCGATATTCAGAAAATTTGTGGTCGAGGTTATCGTTGGAGTAATCCATTTGTTTGGCTAGATCAGAGTGCAATTCTAAATTCGCTTAATGAATCTACGCAATACTTTAACCTTGCACTTCTTGATTCCGTTGTCTCTACCAATAACTATTTATTAAATAGTCCCAGCTTTAATCTTCATACTAGCAGTAGAATTCCAGTTATAGTTACGGAATTGCAACTTAATGGACGTGGACGTCGTGGACGTCAGTGGCACTCCGGACTAGGTGATAGTCTAACATTTTCACTTAAATGGCGTTTTGAACAGGGAGCATCTTTTCTTTCGGGTTTAAGTTTGGTTATTGGTGTAGCCATCGTACGTGTGTTGCGTTCATTCTCGATTCAAGGGGTCGGACTTAAATGGCCTAACGATGTATTGTATTGCTCCCGTAAGTTAGCGGGTGTTTTAATTGAACTGCAGGGTGAAATGTTCGGACCGAGCGTTACTGTTATTGGTATCGGTTTAAATATTAGGCTATCACCTATCATTAGACATACGATCGAATATGGTGTCTCTGATATTTTCGATATTATTGGTAAAGATTTTGATCGAAATATTCTTCTAGCGGCCTTATTGTCTGAATTACGCACTGTACTGATTGATTTTGGACAATTCGGTTTTGCGTATTTTAGAAGTGAATGGGTATACTACCATGCATATGATGGTGAAGATATTTTATTAACACTACCTGATGGCTCAGTGAAAGAAGGTATAGTTGAAGGTGTCAATGATGATGGTGCTTTGCTATTAAGGACATCTATGGGAGTCAGTCATTTCAATGTCGGTGAAGTTACACTGCGTGCTAAATAACTGAATATGTCTTGTATCTTAGCGATTGATTCTGGGAATACACTTATTAAGTGGGGTTTACATGATGGATGTAATTGGTTGATACAGGATAAAGTTGCACATGGTAATATTTCCTCTCTTACATCAGCTTGGCATGATCTTCCACAACTTTCATCGATAATTGTTTCACATGTTGCAAATGATTTAATCAAGGAAGAACTTTCCGAATTACTTTCAATCTGGGAAATTACACCTTACTGGATTATTTCTCTTCCATTTCAATGTGGTGTACGTAATTGTTATACTGACCCAGCTCTATTGGGTTGTGATCGCTGGGCCGCATTAATTGCAGCATGGAATCTGCATACGGTTGCATGTTTGGTTGTCAATGTGGGTACTGCGATTACAGTTGATGTGCTTTCAGATTTTGGTGATTTTCTTGGTGGTATTATCCTTCCTGGGCCTAGCCTAATGTTAGAAACTATACAGGTTAACACTGCATTACTTAGTTCCGAATTGGGTAAGTTTGAGAATTTTCCTGTTAGTACTTCTAGCGCTACTTATAGTGGTGTTATTCAGGCTTCATTGGGCGCGATTGAACGTATGCAACGGTTGCTTTGCGCAACCTTGGGTACTTCCGTTACAGTTAATTGCATTGTTAGTGGCGGCGGGGCATCTTTAATATTACCACACGTTAATTTCCCAGTTAGAGTTATTGATAACCTTGTGTTGGAAGGTTTAGTAACGATTGCCAGCGATTTATCCAAGCACTAGTTACTCATTTATTTTATAAATTATGTCTTTTCTTCAGAATTCAACCTTTTATACTTCTGTTAATGATTTGCGTAATTTGCCTGTCCACTCGGGTATTGAAATCGCATTTGCTGGGCGTTCTAATTCTGGTAAGTCAAGTGCAATCAATACATTAACTAATCGTGGGCGGCTTGCTTTTGTTAGTAAAACACCTGGTAGAACGCAGCTTATTAATTATTTCCAGTTAGATACTAATCTTTTTCTTGTTGATCTTCCGGGTTATGGTTATGCTAAGGTTCCTTTGGCAATACGTCAGCATTGGGAAAATCTGTTGAGCACGTATCTTCAAACACGTAGTACACTTCATGGTTTGGTCGTGATCATGGATGCACGTCATCCACTTAAACCATTAGATTTACAAATGCTAGAATGGTTTTCATCTACAGGGAAGTCTATACACATACTACTTACTAAGGCAGATAAGCTTAATCGACAGCAATCTAATAAAACCTTGAAGGATGTTCAAGGCTATTTACAAGAGTCTTATCCACAATGCAGTGCGCAGTTATTTTCTAGCATGACAGCTAAGGGAGTTGATGAAGCAACTACAGTGATTGGTAGTTGGTTTGGGCTAAACTCAAGTTCAGGCACAAGAAATAAGTTTCTAGAAATATAAAACCCCCCGGTTAAAGGGGATTAAAACCGGGGGGGAACCGCCTTAATATCACTTAAGGCCCCGTCTCAGGGAGGAGAAGAACGGGAGACAATAAAGTCTGTCCTCATAAAAGACAACGAACTATAGAACAAGTTCCCAACTAGATTTTACTTTTCACTTATTATTTTGACCATGTTATCGTTTAGTCAGTTTCCACAAAAAAGAATGCGGCGTCTACGACGGGATACGTTTTCTCGTCGTCTTGTACAAGAAACCCGTTTATGCACAGATGACTTGATTTGCCCAGTTTTTGTATTAGAGGGTAAGAACCAAAAAGAAAGTGTAACATCAATGCCTGGGATTGTACGCCAAAGTTCAGATGTTCTGATGATTCAGGCGGAAAAATGCTTGCAGCTGGGTATTCCTGCGCTGGCAATTTTTCCTGTAATTGATACAAACCAAAAAAGCTTGACAGCTGATGAGGCATTTAATCCGGATGGCCTTGTCCCCAGAGTGGTGAGGCAATTAAAAAGTAATTTTCCAGAGCTCGGAGTTATTACGGATGTTGCACTTGACCCCTATACGAGTCATGGTCAAGATGGTTTAGTTGATGAGTATGGCTATGTGATGAATGATGAAACTGTTGCTGTGCTGAGTCAACAAGCGCTGGTGCATGCCCAGGCTGGTGCCGATGTGGTTGCGCCATCTGATATGATGGACGGGCGTATAGCTGCTATTCGTAAGATGTTAGATAATCACCAGTTTATTCATACACGTATATTAGCCTACTCAGCTAAATATGCTTCTAGTTTTTATGGCCCCTTTCGTGATGCAGTAGGTTCTGCTGGGAACTTAGGGACTGGTAACAAACATACTTACCAAATGGACCCTGCTAACTCGAACGAGGCGTTATGGGAAGTGAGCCTGGATTTGGAAGAAGGTGCTGATATGGTGATGATAAAACCGGGTATGCCCTATTTGGATATTGTGCGTCGCGTAAAAGATCAATTTTGTGCACCAACTTTTGTTTATCAGGTTAGTGGTGAATACGCGATGCTTAAGGCCTCTACAATGAATGGATGGTTGAATGAGGAGGCCTGTGTATTAGAGACATTACTGGCTTTTAAGCGTGCTGGAGCTGATGGCATATTGACATATTATGCAATGGATGCAGCAACCTGGTTAAAGCGAAATTCATAAAATTAGTTAGAATAGCTGATCTTTTAAATCTTCAATTACCTTGTTTGAATTGTCAACATAGACATCTGCTAGTGGCGGTAGTTGTTCATGAAAGAAATATTCGGTTATGCCACCTTCTGGTTCTCTTAGACCCGTAGCTGGATTTATTCGAGTAGATATTAAGCCTTCTGGTGGTGTAAGCTTTGCTATGGGGGTATTGTTTAATACCTTACCCATATAGCTCATCCAAATTGGGAGGGCGACACGTCCTCCCGTTTCGTTGTGACCTAATGACTTCGGTTCATCAAATCCTGTCCAGGTGATCGTAACCAAATTTCTCTGAAAACCACAAAACCAAGCATCTATAAAATTACTTGTGGTCCCAGTTTTTCCTGCTAAATCTGTGCGGCCTAATTGCTTTGCTCTGACAGCAGTACCCCGTTGTATAACGTCTTGCATCATACTTGTCATAATAAATGCATTGCGTGGATCTATAATTTGTTTGGCCCCTTTTGCAGCTATTACTGGCTGAATTTGTTCCAGTATCTTTCCTTTGTTATCTTCTATCCTATTTATAAAATAGGGAGAAACACGAAAACCTCCATTTGCAAAAACTGCGTAACCTGCCGCCATCTGCATTGGTGTGACTGATCCAGCGCCTAATGCCATCGGTAAATAAGGCAGATGCCGATCAGGCTTAAATCCGAAGCGTGTAATATAATCTTGTGCATATTGCAGGCCAATTGCCTGAAGAATACGAATTGAAGCGAGATTCTTTGACTTGGCGAGTGCAACGCGCATACGAATTGGGCCACTGTATTTTCCATCGAAATTTCTGGGTTCCCATAATTTACCACCTGCCTGGACTGCATTAAAAGATAGTGGCGCATCATTGATGATTGTAGCGGGTGTAAAACCTTTTTCCAAGGAAGCAGAATAAATAAAAGGTTTGAAGCTGGAACCAGGTTGTCGCCATGCTTGGGTAACATGGTTAAATTGATTCTGATTAAAATCAAACCCACCTATTAATGCTCGGATTGCACCATCTTGTGGATTGATAGATACCAGAGCAGCTTCAACTTTAGGGAGTTGTACAACGTGCCAACCATTATCCTCATTCTTCTGTATTCGAATTATAGCGCCCGGTCTTATGTATCGCTTATCTGTAACCTTTTTGTCAGTAAGAAATTTCTGTACTAGTTTGAGTCCACTATCTGAGATTTGAATAATTTCTCCTCCTCTTCGGTAGACTTTGAGTGTATTGGGTTTGACAGCCAAGACTATTGCCGCATAAATGTCATCACGATCATCAACTGTTTCAAATGCTGCATTAAGTCTTTCCTCCTGGTTAACTCCATTCTTCAGTAATTCTATAAAAGTTTCTGGACCACGATAACCTCGGCGCTGATCATATTTCATCACGTTTTTACGCAGTGCTTGATAGGCTGCCTCCTGGTCTAGTAGCTTGATCGTTGTATAAACTTTAAAACCGCGTGTATAGGTTTCTTTCTGATAGCGTTCATATACAATTTGACGAGCCATTTCAGATACGTAATCTGCATGCATCGCAAAGGTTCTTGACTGCTTTTTAACGGGTACAGACTGTGTTTCTACTTGTTTTAGTTCCTGGCTAGTGATGTGCTTGAGTTTATGCATGCGACGCAATACATAAAGTTGTCTGGTTTTAGCGCGCTTGGGGTTGATTACAGGGTTAAAGTTTGAAGGTGCTTTGGGTAAACCTGCCAGCATGGCCGCTTCAGCAAGGTTAATATTTTTCAGTGGTTTACCGAAATAAGCTTTGGCAGCAGCAGCAAATCCATAGCTACGTTGTCCCAGGTAAATTTGATTAATATAGAGTTCTAGAATCTTGTCTTTACTTAAGTTGTGCTCAATTTTGAACGCAAGTAATGCTTCACTAAATTTTCGTGTTAATGTTTTTTCCCTTGTTAGAAAGAAATTTCGTGCAACTTGCATTGTAATAGTGCTCGCACCTTGACGGACACCACCCGCAGAGAAATTAGAATAGGCTGCGCGCAAGACACCAACATAATCAACACCACCATGCTCATAAAAGCGGTCATCTTCTGCAGCGAGAATAGCTTTTTTCAGTTGATCAGGTACCTCTTCAATTTTTACTACATTACGGCGCTCTTCTCCAAATTCACCGATTAATAAACCTTCTTCACTATATACCCGTAATGGTATTTTAGGTCGATAGTCTGTCAAGGCATTCAGTGATGGGAGCGTGGGAATGGTGACCAGAGCAGCAAAACCAATCAATAAAACTCCAATTAGTCCCAATGCAAAAAATGAAACGAAGATATAATATAAACAACGAGTTAGCATGTAGTTTTGCAAGATAAAGTGGAATAATAATAACTATACCTAGTTATAGGGGGTATATATACCTTTTTTCTAAGAAATGCATTTTATAGAGTCTGTCAGAATCAATACGAGCAATATAAGTTTGTTACAAAGAATTTATGTTGATAAAGGCATTGTTTGATACATCTCAGTTTGTATTTAACAATTAATATACATTACGAGTATCGCTTCTAACAGATTAATGTTCAAGAAAAATTTTGATATAAATCTAGACTTCCTTAAATTGAAGTCACCACCATTAATAGGTGTAGATGTCAGCTCATCATCAGTAAAAATGGTAGAGCTTTCGATTATTGACAAAAGCACGAAGGCTTATTGTATTGAACGTTATGCAATTGAGCCATTGCCTGCAGGCACAATGGTGGATGGTGGTATTGTCAATTTAGATGCAGTTAGTGAGAGTATCCTGCGTGGTTTGAAGCGTATGGGAACACAACTTAAAAATGTTGCTTTAGCGCTGCCAGCAACTGATGTTATTACCAAAAAAATTATTGTACCTGCCGGTCAGCGTGAAGATGATTTGGCTTTTCAAGTTGAAAATGAGGCAAGTCAGTATATTCCTTTTGCAGAAAATGAAGTAGATCTAGATTTTCAGGTGATGAAGACTTTGCCTGATAACCCAGATGAATTGGAAGTGCTTATTGCAGCGTCACGTAAAGATAAAGTTGAAGATCGCGTGGCAGCAGCCTTATCAGCAGGTCTTAAGACTGTTGTCATGGATGTTGAGCCTTATGCTGCTCAAGCTGCATTTGAGATAATTGAGAATTCTTTGCCTGAGAGTGGAAAAGACCAAGTGATTGCCTTGGTTGATATCGGTGCCGTTGTGATGAATGTCAACGTATTACATAACGGTGAGTCAGTTTATATGCGTGATCAGACATTTGGTGGTGATCAACTTACTCAAGAGATTCATAATCAATTCAATCTTACGCTAGAAGAGGCAGAAGCTGCTAAGCGAAGCGGAGAGTTGCCAGAAAATTACCAGTCGGATGTTTTGCAGCCATTTTGTGAAACCGTGTCTGTTGAGGTGATGCGTGCCATTCAATTTTTCTACACTTCGACGCAGTATACCGAGATCAATTATATTTTTATTGCGGGCGGGTGCGCTGCTATCCCTGGGCTGAATGAAACGATTGCTGCGCGTACACAAGTAAGTACTCTGGTAGTCAATCCTTTCTCAAGTATGGAGTTATCCAGCCGTATTATACCTAGACAACTGAATTTAGATGCACCATCTCTTTTAATTGCCTGTGGCTTAGCGATGCGCAGTTTTGATCCATCATGATACGTATTAATCTACTCCCCCATCGTGAACTCAAGCGTAAGGCTCGACAGCAGCAAATCACAGTATTGGCTGCAATGGTTTTTATTTTGGGAATTATGATTGTTTGGGGTGTCCATGTTTCCATTGCAGGGAAAATAGAATACCAGAATAGTCGTAATAAATACATCAATGACCAAATTGCCATTCTTGATAAGAAAATAGTGGAAATTAGGGATATCAAGACACAAACAAATGAGTTGCTAGTACGTAAAGGAGTCGTTGAAGCATTACAAATTAGTCGGACAGAAGTGGTTCATTTACTGGATCAGCTTGTAAGACTGCTGCCTGATGGAGTTTATCTGAAGAGTGTCAAGCAAGAGGGGCTCAAAATTAATTTAATTGGCTATGCGCAGTCTAACGCGTGGGTTTCTACGTTGATGCGTAACCTTGAATCTTCACCATGGCTTGAATCTCCTTTATTGATAGAAATTAAAGCGATCACTGTCAATAATGTGCGCCAAAATGAGTTTAATCTGAACATAAAGATTACTCGGTCATCCAGTGATGCTGCGGAACAGTTTTCTGAAAATGATATTTAAGAATCAAAAGGCTAATTTGCCATGAATCTACTTGAAGAATTACGGCAACTGGACATTAATGATCCAGGCGGTTGGCCAAATGTAATAAAGGCGGGTGCACTTGTTTCTTTACTCGTAATAATTGTTGCGGCAGGATATTTTCTAGATTGGCAAGAACAATTGGAAACTCTGGATAGCACACGGGTAGAAGAGGAAACACTAAGAGAAACTTATCTTCTAAAAAATAGAAGCGCATTTAATTTGGTTGCTCTTAGACAACAATTAAAAGATATTGAACAGTCATTGAGTGCATTACTAAAACAGCTGCCAGATAAATCTGAGATGGAAGCATTGTTAGTGGATATTAACCAAGCGGGACTAGGTCGCGGTTTACAGTTTGAATTGTTTAAGCCAGCAGCAAGTGAAACGATTAAGGATTTTTATGCTGAACTACCTGTCAGTGTCCGTGTAACAGGTAGTTACCATGATATAGGGGCATTTGCCAGCGATGTCTCACAATTACCTCGGATTGTAACGCTGAACAATATCAATATTACGCCAGGTAGTGATGATGGTTTGGTACTCAATGCTGTTGCTAAAACATTTCGTTATCTTGATGAAGAAGAAATAGCAAATCAGAGCGTGGAAGAATAATGATAAAACCGTTCCATTTACTATTATTAGTGGTTTCCTTAATGATGATTGCATGTAGTGGAAGGGACTACAGTGACTTGGATGAATTTATAAGTAACGCTGGGATTGGTTTGCGTGGCAAGGTTGATCCGCTACCTGAAGTTAAACCCTATGAGCACTTTACTTATGAAGCTTTTGATATTCTTAATCCATTTGTGCCACGTAAAAATGAGAATACACAGAGTATCAGTAGTGAGCTCCAACCAGATTTAAAGCGTCGTAAAGAAGTATTGGAGAGTTTTCCACTTGAAAGCCTAAAAATGGTGGGTTCTTTGCAGCAAAAAAATGTGATATTTGCATTGATTAAGTCATCAGATGGGACGTTGCATCGTGTAAATGCTGGCAACTATATAGGTCAGGATTTTGGGAAAATTGACCATATTTCAGAATCAGAAGTTAAATTGAGAGAAGTCGTGCAAGATGGTGTTAATGAATGGACTGAACGTGTCAGCACACTCATGCTTGAAGATCAGGAGTAGAAAACAATGAAGCTACCGATAATGATAAATAATAACTTTTTCTGGTTGGGACTAATATCGCTGTTAGCTATTTTTGCACCCGGAATCTATGCTGAACAAGTATCTAAGCCAGAAGCATTTCAGAACAGTATAAAGGATATCAGTATTTCAACGGTTCAAGGTGGGGTAATCGTAGCTAAATTAACTTTAGACCAACCAATTGATAATTCGCCTGTCGGTGTTTCACTCAAAAATCCTGTACGAATTTATTTTGATTTTTTTAATATTTCCAATGGTCTTGGTAAAACTATCCAAGAAGCTGATGAGGGGGATTTACGTAGTATCAATATTGTCCAGGTTGGAGATCGTACTCGTTTAGTTATGAATTTATCAAAACATATGAGTCACGAAACTTATGTCGAAAATGAAACTTTCTTAATCAAGCTTAATGCTGTAACTGAGAGTCAAGTAATTGGTTCATCTGCACACTTTGCTGAAGATGTACCAGGTAAAGATATGAATAGCCTGCAGGATATTGATTTTCGCCGTGGTGTGAATGGCGAAGGTCTTATAGAAGTGGATTTATTGCAAGCAGGTGCCGGAATTGATGTGCATCAACAAGGGGAAAATCTTATTGTTGAGTTTGTCAAAACATTATTGCCAAGCAATCTGGAAAGAAAATTGGATGTCATTGATTTTGCTACGCCGATACAATGGATTGAAACTTCAACACAAGGCGATAATGTGCGTATGGTTGTTAAACCCAGCGGTCGTTGGGAGCATACCGCCCGACAAACCGACACGCAGTTTATTCTAGAAGTGAGTGCTTTGACAGAGGATGAAGACGAGCTTGCACGTAAAAGGCTTATTAACGGCGGGTATACGGGTGACAAGCTGTCACTTAATTTTCAGGATGTTGAGGTGCGCGCCGTATTGCAAGTGATTGCTGATTTTACAAACCTTAATATTATTGCGAGCGATTCAGTTGCAGGTAATCTCACATTGCGGTTAAAAGATGTTCCCTGGGATCAAGCGCTCGACATTGTACTACAAGCCAATGGACTTGATAAACGCAAGACTGGTAATGTTATTTTTGTCGCACCTCGTAAAGAAATGGCTGATAGAGAGTTACTTGATTTGGAAGCACGGTTGCAAATATCTGAATTGGAACCTGTTCGTACAGAGATTCTTCAGCTTATTCATCGAAGGGTTAATTCAATATCATTTGAAGGAATGCTGAGTAAGCGCGGAACTATCAATGTGGATGAAATCAGTAATACGTTGACTATTACAGATATTCCTATTAAGTTGAGCGAGATAAAGAAGCGTATTCAAAGACTTGATGTGTACGAAAGACAAGTAATGATTGAAGCGCGTATCGTTGAGGCGACAGAAACCTTTAGTCGTGATCTCGGTGCTCGTTTTAATTTTGAGAATACAGAGAACGCTGGTAGTTTTGATATTTTCGATAACTTAAACAGTAATCTACCTGCTGCTGCTGCTGGTGCGCTGGGTGGTCCCGCTACATTGGGTTTGAGTTTGATAAAAGTTAATAACAGTACATTGATTGACCTGGAGCTATCTGCATTGCAACAAGACAGCAAGGGAAGAGTCATTGCCAGCCCGCGTGTTGTGACAGCCCATGGAGTAGAGGCTATTATTGAGCAAGGCGATCGTGTCCCTTTCCAGCAGGCAACCAGTAGTGGTGCCACCAGTATTCGTTTTGTAGATGCGACACTGAGCCTAAAAGTTAAGCCTTTGATTACTCATGATGACCAGATTGATATGGAGTTGAGTGTTAACCAGGACAAGATTGGAGAGAGTCCCAATCAATTTTTACCACCGGCTATCAATACCAAAAAGGTTGCTACCAAAGTTCTGGTGGAAAATGGCGGGACTGTTGTAATTGGTGGTATCTTTGAACGGTCAGAAAACAACATTATTAATAAAATCCCGCTATTGGGTGATATTCCATACCTTGGACATCTTTTTCGCAATACTTTAAAACAAGATGATAAACGAGAGTTGTTGGTTTTCGTTACCCCACGCATATTGCAAGAGAGCCTAAATTTACAGTAGCACTACTTTATAATCCCGCTGGGAATCCTGCTTGCCGCCAAGCTTCATAGGCCACAATTGCCACAGTGTTGGATAAATTTAGGCTACGACTTGTTGAGCTCATTGGGACACGAATCCGATTCTTCTCTGGAAAGCTTTCAAGTATCTTTGGGGGTAATCCACAGCTTTCTGCACCGAATAGAAAGGTATCGCTGTCTTGATAGGTTATTTTGTCATAGCGTTGTGTCCCTTTAGTTGAAATGGCAAAAATGCGGGATCCCTTCAAGCTATTAACACAATCTAACCAACTTTCATGTATCTGCATACTTGTAAATTCATGGTAATCAAGTCCTGCACGAAGTAGTTGTTTGTTTTTTAGAATAAAACCTAATGGTTTGATGAGATGTAACTTCATGTTGGTGTTGGCACAGAGACGTATGATGTTTCCTGTATTAGGTGGGATCTCAGGTTGAAATAAAATCACATTAAACATGATGGTTGTCAATCAGGCTGAATTCAAAGTGCTGTGCGGCTTGGTGGCATAGCAGGCAGTGTTCTTGCCACAATCCAGCCGCTGACCTCATCCGCACCTTGTTGACATAATACTTTCGCTAACTCGTTCAGGGTGGCACCTGTAGTCATGACATCATCAACGACAGCAATATGCTTTCCCGATACATTAATGCTACATGTGAAGGCATTGTGTATGTTTTTCTGGCGCTCTTTCCAGTTAAGCCCAGTTTGAGCAGGAGTATTTCTGATACGCTGACAGACATCAGATAACAAAGTGACCCCAGATTTGTTAGCAATTACTCGGCTGATTTCCAATGCTTGATTGAAGCCTCTTTCTCTTAATCTCTTTGGATGTAATGGCATGGGGACAATGAAGTCTGGTAGTTTTGTTATTTCTATTTGATCAATAAGTAGGTCGGCTAAAATGGGTACAATTGCTAGATTTGTCTGATATTTTAGTGATTGTATTAGTGCATCAATAGGAAAAGAATATTGAAATGCCGCTAAAGCGCGAGTAAACGCAGGTTTTGTTGTCAAGCAAACACCACATTCTTGGGAAGTTGTAACGGGTAATAGGCATATTGGACAGCGATTGGTTGGCAGTTGCGGTAAGTCTTTGAAGCAGGCATGGCATACATCTTTTTCATTGGATACACCACAAAGTAGACACATTCTTTGGGAAAAAATTTGCATCATATTTGATCTGTTGTCCAAAAATTTTAAAGGATAAATTGACAATGAGAATCGAATCCCTGATCATCTGAGCACTAGTGTAGACGGGAAAATCAATATCCTGAATACTGATTGACATAGGGAATGGATAAAAACATGAACCAACCCACGCAAAATTTAACTGAACTGCAAGCAAATAGTATAACTGATATTCCAGGTGATTCATTGCGCTGGAATGTTTCTCAAATCAAATTATTACTGGATACACCATTTAATGATTTGATGTATCGCGCGCTGTTAATCCATCGACAGCACCATGTTGCGAACGTTGTGCAGTTATCTACGCTGATTTCTGTTAAGACGGGTGGTTGTCCTGAAGATTGTGGTTATTGTCCGCAAGCTGCACGTTACCATACTGGTGTTGAGAGTCAGGATCTCTTGTCGTTGGATGAAGTTGTTTCTGCAGCAACGGCAGCAAAAGCACAGGGTGCGTCACGATTCTGTATGGGTGCAGCATGGCGCGGACCCAAGCAACGTGATATGGCAAGTATGACAGAGATGGTGCGTGCAGTTAAAGCGTTGGGGTTAGAGACCTGCGCTACTTTGGGAATGTTAAAATCAGGACAAGCAAAACAACTGAGTCAGGCTGGACTGGATTACTATAATCACAATCTGGATACAGCACCAGAGTTTTATGATGAAGTCATTACAACGCGTGATTATGAGGATCGTCTTAATACGTTACAAGAAGTACGGGGCGCAGGTATTAATGTATGCTGCGGTGGTATTGTCGGGATGGGTGAAACACGTCAATCTCGTGCTGGATTGATCGCACAACTGGCAAATCTAGATCCTTATCCCGAATCTGTGCCAATTAATAATCTAGTGCAAGTCGAAGGAACTCCCCTGTATGGGACAAAAGTACTCGATCCGTTTGAGTTTGTGCGTACTATTGCAGCAGCACGGATTACCATGCCTAAGGCGATGGTGCGTTTGTCCGCTGGTAGACAGGAAATGTCAGAAGCAGTACAGGCTTTATGTTTTCTAGCGGGTGCTAATTCAATTTTTTATGGTGATAAATTACTCACCACAGGTAATCCAGAAACAGAACGGGATAAAGCGCTCTTTGAGAAACTGGGGATTCAATCACTATAACGGATATGCATCTTAATCTAACTGAACAGCTACAGGTTCGGGAAAAAAAAGGATTACGACGCTATCGGCAAACGCTGGAAAGTCCTCAAGAAACCCATGTTTCAATTGCAGGGTGTGACTATCTTGCATTTTGTAGTAATGACTATCTGGGTTTAGCAAATCATCCTGAGTTAATTCAGTCAATTTGTGTGGGGGCGCATCAGTATGGCGTGGGCGCGGGTGCTTCCCACCTTATTTTGGGCCATTCATCAGCCCATCACGCATTGGAAGAAGCATTAGCACATTTTACGGGTTTTCCTAGAGCGCTATTGTTTTCCACTGGTTATATGGCTAATATGGGTGTTGTGACTGCCTTGCTACAACGCAGTGACACCATTTTTGCTGACAAACTGAATCATGCTTCACTCAATGATGCTGCATTGCTCTCACGTGCAAAATTTATCCGTTATCCGCATCTTGATTTAGCCGTACTGGAACAGCGGTTGGCTGCGTCACACACGAGACGTAAGTTGGTTATAACAGATGCTGTATTCAGTATGGATGGCGATATTGCTCCAATAGATAAATTATTGGCATTATGCGAAAAATATAATGCCTTGTTACTACTGGATGATGCGCATGGTTTTGGTGTATTGGGTAAACAAGGAAGAGGCGTGCTCGCCTTATCTGATTATGTCGATGTGCGGTCACCCAATATTATTTATATGGCAACGCTGGGAAAAGCTGCAGGTGTATTTGGCGCATTTGTTGCAGCGCAATCGGAAGTTATTGAAGCGCTGGTTCAAACTGCGCGGAGTTATATCTATACAACAGCGAGCCCGCCATTACTTTCTCATACCTTATTAAAAAGTTTGATGCTGATTGAGCAAGATGAATGGCGCCGTGAGCAGTTGAATCAGCTCATTACACAACTAAAAAAAGGATTGCAATCGTTACGTTGGGAATTGTTACCTTCTATGACGCCGATTCAGCCCCTAATAATAGGAAAAAGTGATAAAGCTTTAAGGATAAGTAACGCGTTACGTGAAAAGGGTATTTTGGTGCCTGCAATTCGACCGCCCACTGTGCCAAATGATTCGGCAAGATTAAGAATTTCTTTGTCAGCATTACATAAGCAGGAAGATGTTGATCGATTAACAACTGCGCTACAAGAATTAGCAGAATAAAGTGTGTAATAACTCACTACTGTCCCGTTAACATCTAATAGAGGCGGCCTGATTCAGCTTAAAT
>CAXBGL010000060.1:0-14611 GCA_963975255.1 uncultured Nitrosomonas sp.
GCGTCAACTTACACTTTTTTAATACCCCGTGGTCTTGCCACGGGGTTGTTTATTCAAATTCAACATTTAATTGTGACATAGCCTACTTCATGCTTATGATCATGCGGTTCTTCATCTACGCAGAATAGCCCACCAACGACCAATATTAAGCAAGGTCATGAGTGACGCTGCAACATAAGTCCAGGCCGCAACCCTTAAAATCCTGCGTGCATGGGGTTCATCGCCTTCCTTCAAATAATGCCCTTGCACAAGCATGGGTAAAGCACGTGCGAAACTGGCATGCATTTCCATGGGTAGTGTGACCAAATGCACCAAAGTTGTTGCGCCCAATGTCAACAAGCCCCCAGCAAAAAATAATGCACTAGTTACCGGCATACGTGTGACCACCATGACAAACGGCGCGATCATTAAAATAGCAGCACCCAGTTTTTCTGCAGGCGCAGCCAACTGCACCAAACGCGTACGTAGCCTCAAAAACAAATAACCATCACGATCTTGGACCGCATGACCCACTTCATGCGCCGCCACCGTAATCGCAGTTAAAGACTTACCATTAAATTTATCAGCAGTCAGGCGCACAACTTTCTCGATTGGGTCATAGTGATCACCCTGTTCTGTAGTCTCAACCTTTACCTGTTGCAAGTTTGCCCAGTCAAGCAATATACGCGCAAGCTCTCCCCCTGTACCGGGATAACGATCTTCGGGACAGCTGTACTTCTCAAGGGTGTATTTCACCCAATAGGAAGGGCCAAAAATAAGTACCACAACCAAAATGGCAACGATCAGATAAAACATTTAAATTTCTCATAATGACAATGTTAACGTCGGGATTTAAGGTATTCCCTTTCATCCATTACCGGAATGGAATGTCGAAGTATATTTAGGCTACCTCAGCATTCTCATTAATTTTTCGCACAAGGCCTACAACTAGATCAGCCATATTTTCTCCCAAGATACCGGTTAATCCTATCTCATGGAAATCGGTGAATGGTGCTTTATACATTTCGCAGCACCATTTCTGACCAAGTACTCAATGACTTCGTTCAAAAAACTTATTTGGTCGGGAATGATAAAACCGCATCCTTAATGAATTTAGTATAAGCACTGCCTGCACTGCCGTTGAGGAATTTAATATAGGGAAAGATTTTGTCTTTGAACACGTTGAATTCGCGCTCGGGCTCAAAGTCTTTAAAGCGCAACCAGCGTAGATGATCTTGCCCTGGTCAAATATCGGGTCTTCGATGGGTGTGTCCAGTGCTTTGCGCTGGGCTTCTTTGGCGAGATGGAACTCATCCATCCACTTCACAAATAACAGGTAAGTGATTTGCTCGATGACAGACAAGGGATCGGAGACGCCCCCCCTGACCACACAAAAGGTGTTCCAGATTTGATCGGCCTGGTTGCGAATCTGGCCTGTTATCACTGTACTTTTAGTGTTTAATGGTGTTCACAGTGTTTTACTGATTTAAACATTAAATCGAAAGTGCATCACGTCACCGTCTTTAACAATGTACTCTTTCCCTTCCAGTCGCATTTTGCCTGCTTCTTTCGCACCGTGTTCACCTTGACAGGTAATAAAGTCTTCGTAGCTAATGACCTCAGCACGAATAAAGCCTTTTTCAAAATCGGTATGAATTACACCGGCTGCCTGGGGTGCTGTTTCACCTTTGTGCATAGTCCATGCTCTGACTTCCTTCACGCCAGCCGTAAAATAAGTTTGTAATCCAAGCAAATCATAACCAGCGCGTACCAGACGATTCAATCCAGGCTCTTCAAGATTAATGTCTGCCAAAAAGATCTGTTTGTCTTCATCCGATAATTCTGTAATTTCCGCCTCGAGTGCGGCACAAATGGCCACAACAGGTGCGCCCTCATTGGCTGCATATTCCTGCACTTGCGTCAGAAAAGGGTTATTCTCAAAGCCAGTGTCATCGACATTGGCCACATAAATCGCTGGCTTAGCAGTTAACAAGCATAATGGTTGCAATAGTTTTTTCTCTTCTTTATCCAGTTCCAGGGTTCGCGCAGGTTTGCCCTGATCAAGATGCGCGCGCATCGTTTCCAACAACGCACACAATTTGATGGTCTCCTTGTTACCCGATTTAGCCAGTTTGGATTCGCGCTGGATTGTTTTTTCTACAGTAGCCAGATCAGCCAACCCCAGCTCAGTTTGAATGATTTCAATGTCCGAGATGGGGTCAACTTTACCGGCCACATGCACGACATTATCATTAGCAAAGCAACGCACCATATTGACAATGCCATCGGTTTCACGAATATTGGCAAGAAATTTATTGCCCAGCCCTTCACCTTTGGATGCGCCAGCGACCAGGCCCGCAATATCAACAAACTCGACAATCGCAGATTGTTCTTTTTGTGGATTAACAATTTCACTGAGCTTTTGTAAGCGCGGATCAGGCACTTCAACAATACCGACATTGGGATCAATGGTACAAAACGGATAGTTTTCTGCCGCGATACCCGCTTTGGTTAAAGCATTAAATAGTGTAGATTTCCCAACGTTAGGAAGGCCGACAATACCGCATTTCAGACTCATGATCTGATTCTCATTGAAATATTATTAATAGAAATTTAGCGTGATGGAACCCGAAATAAAATCTGCTACCTATTTTTCCGCTTACACTGTTTATACTTTGGTATGCAATTTCAGCATCGCTGCCTGACAATCACCTTGAGCAATCAATGGCCATACTGCCAGACTCTGCTCAATCGCCTCATCAATCAACAGCGCCTCTTCCTTTCGCGGTGGACACAATACATAGCCTACCACAGCATTTCTGTCTCCAGGATGCCCCACGCCAATTCTTAAACGCCAGAAATCTTTGGTCCCCAGTTGTGCCGCTATATCTTTAAGACCATTATGCCCACCCAGGCCTCCACCCCATTTTAGCTTGGATATACCCGGCTGCAAGTCTAACTCATCATGAACGACGACAATTTCATCAGGTTGAATTTTATAAAACCGACACAACGCTGCAACAGACCGTCCGCTAGCATTCATGAAGGTTTGTGGTTTCAGCAACCACAGTTCAGCATCTCCCTGCCCAACACGGCCACATAAGCCATGAAATCGTGTTTCTGCTTTAAGGGTAACGTGCAGCTCATCGGCTAGACGACACACACACTGAAATCCAGCATTATGGCGCGTGTTGACATACTCTTTTCCTGGATTACCCAGGCCGACAATAAGCTTCATGAAATATTCTAAGATTTCATCACAGTGATTCGGAAAGTTCGTCCAGCGGAGGCTGATACACTGTACGAATCGAAAAGCAGCTTATTGCATCACAAAATTGTGTCAAGCGGTTCATTTTCCCCACAACATGAACAAATTATTCGCCACAAGCACTCCATTGAGTGAAACTACTGACATAAAACTTAAAAAAATAAAATCTGCTGGTATTAAATACATACCAGCAGATTTAACATTTCTTTTCAAAATTTATTAATCAAATTGTTTCAAACTATGTTTATTCTTTTTCCTTATCCTGATCCTCTTCCTCTCCCTCTTCTGCTACTTCATCTACAGCTTCCGTATCTTCTGCAGCAGCTTCCTCAGAAAGCACAGCGCGAGGAATAACTATGATTGCAACAGGTAAATCCTCACCTTTAAGCAATGCAGGAACTTCCACATTCTCTGGAAATACCAGATCACTTAAATGCAAGGTATGCCCAAGAGCCAAATCAATCAGATCCACAGAAATAAATTCGGGCAAGTCTTTTGGAAAACAAGATATATCCACTTCGGTCAGCACGTGACTCACGATACCGCCTGAAGACTTTACACCTGGTGCAATATCAGCATTGATAAAGTGCAATGGGACTTTTACATGTATCTTCTTGTCTTGGGCAACACGCTGAAAATCAACATGTAGTACTTGCGCTTTGAATGGATGCATTTGTATATCGCGCAGCAGCACCTGTTCACTTTTCCCCTCAACACTCAAAGATAAAATGGAGGCATGAAACGCTTCCATTTTGAGTTTGTGGTATAAATCGTTATGATCCAGCTGAATAGATTGTGCTGGATTTTCTCCACCATAAATGACTCCTGGCACTTTACCAGAACCACGCAGGCGGCGGCTCGCACCTTTGCCCTGCAATGTGCGACTATCCGCACTGACTTCGATTTTCATTGTTACTTCTCCAAAATGTAGTTTATCCGCGACCAGATAAACCGATTAAAAAAAGCGGCGGTTTCTACGCCGCTTACTCCATAAATAATGAACTTAGTGAGCTTTCGTTACTAATCCGCAGCATTGTTTCAGCCAACAGGCTCGCCACACTCAACTGGCAAATACGATCGCAAGCCATGGCATCTTCACGCAAAGGAATTGTATCGGTCACTACCAGCTTATCCAATGCAGAGTTTTCAATACGCTCGACTGCAGTACCCGATAATACAGCATGGGTAGAATAAGCCAGCACAGCCATTGCTCCTTCCTCTTTTAATGCTCTGGCGGCTTCACACAAAGTGTTGGCCGTATCCACCAGATCATCAATAATCACACAAGTTCGACCCTTAACTTGACCAATGATATTCATGACCTTTGCTTCATTGGGTTTAGGACGTCGCTTGTCGATAATTGCCAGATCACATTCCAAACGTGTCGCCATATGTCTGGCACGCACGACACCGCCAACATCAGGTGAAACAACGACCAGCTCCCGATAGTTATTCTTCCAGACATCACCAAGCAAAATAGGCATACCATAGATATTATCAACAGGAATATCAAAAAACCCTTGAATTTGATCAGAATGCAAATCCATTGTCAGCAACCGATCTATACCAACAGTCGTCAGCATGTTTGCCACTACTTTAGCAGTAATCGGTACGCGTACCGACCGCGGTCTTCGATCCTGGCGCGCATAACCAAAATAGGGGATGGCAGCAGTAATACGACCGGCAGATGCACGTTTTAATGCATCCACCATGACCAATATCTCCATCAGGCTATCATTAGTTGGCGTACACGTAGATTGCAATACAAATACATCCTTTCCGCGCACATTTTCCAGGATTTCGACCATGATCTCACCATCACTAAAACGCCCAACTGTTGCGCGTCCCAGACGAATATTGAGATGTTTAACAGCATCCTGTGCCAATATGGGATTGGCAGTACCTGTAAAAACCATCAAGCTGTCATAAGACATATTATTTCTCTGACATTATAGACTGGAAACTGAGGAACACAGATTACTCCTGACAACATGAGATCATACAAGAACAGTGATTAATCTTGCTTTTCTCTGCTATCTAAAGAGGCTGAATATATTCAGGTATTACTTACTAAAACTGGCTGGGGAGGTAGGGATCGAACCTACGAATGCTGGAATCAAAATCCAGTGCCTTACCACTTGGCGACTCCCCAAATTTATTATTCCATCGAATGCCACATGGGATGATAATCTAATCCTCGCGCCACTAAACCATTTATATTGGCGGGAAGCTGCTCAAAAGCAGTCTGTGCCGCCACCATCGTTGCAAACTCAGCAAAAACACAAGCACCAGAACCGCTCATTGCCGCTATTGTAGTATTATCTAGCCGCTTTAGCCACTCCAAACATCTCCTCACTTCAGGATATGTTTGGCATACTACCGATTCTAAATCATTGTGTCCTTGGTAGATGGAAAAGGGCGGTATTTTGATGGGAATCGTGTTTCGTGTCAATTCCTTACTTGAAAAAATCTCTGTAGTTGAAACTTGAACCGAAGGAATAAGCACCAAATACCAGGCTGGAGGCAGTTCAATTGAAACCAATTTTTCGCCGATTCCTTCTGCAAAAGCATTCTTACCAAAAACAAATACAGGCACATCTGCACCCAGTTGAAGCCCCAATTCAATCAACTGATCCCTGCTCCAACCTAAATTCCACAACTGATTCAATGCCAACAATGTCGTGGCTGCATCAGAGCTACCACCGCCCAGCCCACCGCCCATTGGAATTTGTTTTTTCAAAAAAATATCAACGCCCTGGCTGCTTCCACTTTCCTGCTGTAATAATTTTGCAGCACGCACACATAAATCTTTTTCTTCTGGGACGCCGGATGTGGGCGTATGTAACTTGATAACATCATCCTGACGCAGTTCAAAACTTAAATGATCAGAAAAATCCAGAAAACGAAAAGCCGTTTGCAATAAATGATAGCCGTCATGCCTACGTCCAACCACATGTAAAAATAGATTCAGCTTAGCAGGCGCAAGAAATGTCAGCATATGAGTTGATAAAAAATATAATTATTCAAGCGTGAATACATGTAAAAAAAGCGGCGATTTATTCAGCTATCCAATTATCTACAACCAATTTTATTTTCAAATCTTTATAGTTAAGTTCCAGTTTTTTGGGACGAACTATTTTTGTCTGTTGCGCGGAAAAATATTCATTGTAAAAAACCTGCCAACCATCTTGCCGAATGGCCACCACACGATCTTCTTTGTCTAAATCCTTTACTGAAGACGTTGCGGGCGAATGTGTTCCTTGTATCCAGTATTGCAGGCCATTCAATGGCAAACGCCAGCCTAAAAATTTTTCAGTTAAGTTTTCCACATCAGCAGCATAATAAATTCTTTTCTCTGACGTCGTCAGACGCGCGCCATTATGATCTTGTTGTATTCGTGCCACAGCTTGACCCAAGGGTGAAAGTAGTAAAATCTCATCAAACACACCCATATGTTGCCAGCGCACACTACTAGAAAAACGTTGACGCTCATTCCGTATTGACACCCTGCCTTGCAGATTAAAATCTTTTGACGCTGTGTTTCCCGCACCTAATATAGGCTCCGTAAAAACCGTAGTGACCACAGTTGTTTGAATTACAGGTGGCGCCACGCAACCTGAAAACAGCGGCAAAACACAAAACACTAACTTCCAAACAGAAAACTTATGATTATCTTTTTTGATAAGTAGCGGCCAGAGCTGGCAAAGAATGGGGCTTACAAAAGAAAAGTTCACCTATGTTTTCGTATACATTACAGAACCGTTGACATGCAATCGAAGACAACCCAGATCAAATGAAACCCACATTACATTAATTAACAATATCAAAACGATCTGTTCTATAGTGTCGCAATGACAAGCTTGTCATTGCGACAGAGAAATACTGAGTACCGTTTATACTAACCCAGGCATAGTTATTAATGTTACTTTGCTGCTTCATAGCCAAGACGTGATCATTCAAAGATTTAAACTTTTATTATCTTGTTGATACTCGGGCAAAACAATATTTAATTCGAGTGTTTCTTGATTTTCGTCCTGCTCGAAATTAACTGATATTGCGTCCTGATCAACATTTACATATTTACGCACCACATCAAGTAGTTCTTGCTGTAACTGTGGAAGATAAGATGGTTGATTGCGATAAGATCGCTCATGAGCAACGAGAATTTGCAGCCTCTCTTTTGCTATAGATGCGGATTTGCGTTTGGTCGATCTAAAATAATCCAGTAAGCTCATTATTTTCCTCCGAAAAGCTTCCTGAGAAACCCTTTCTTACTCTTAATAAATCGATGTGGCCGCTTCTCTCCCAAGTAACGTGCAACAACATCAGCATATGCCTGACCAGCCTCACTCTTTTCATCCAAAATGACGGGCAAACCTGAATTGGATGAGGTCAGAACTGATCTTGATTCAGGAATAATACCAAGTAAATGCAAGGATAAGATTTCCTGAACATCATCAAGCCCCAGCATCTCTCCAGAGTCTACTCTGTCGGGATCATAACGAGTCAATAACAAATATTCCTTGATAGGCTCTTCATTTCTTTCTGCTCGTCGTGATTTACTGGATAGGATGCCTAACATACGATCCGAGTCCCTAACTGAAGAAATTTCCGGATTAGTCACAACAAAGGCATCATCAGCAAAATAAAGTGCCAAATTAGCGCCTCGCTCAATACCAGCAGGAGAATCACAAACGATATATTTGAAGTCCTTAGATAATTCATCTAAAACCTTACCGACACCTTCCTGGGTTAATGCATCTTTATCACGGGTTTGCGAAGCAGGCAAAATATAAAGCATGTTACAATTTTTATCACGAATCAATGCTTGACTAATACTCGCCTCACCATTGATAACATTGATAAAATCATATACGACTCGTCGTTCGCAACCCATAATTAAATCCAGATTACGCAAGCCCACATCAAAATCAATGACCGCTGTTTTATGCCCTTGCTTTGCAAGCCCCATAGCAATCGCTGCACTTGTTGTTGTTTTACCAACCCCCCCTTTTCCTGATGTCACGACAATAATTCTTGCCAATTGAGCCTCCTTTGCTAAATGGTCTTAAGCAATCTCTTTAATAATCAAAGCATGATCTTGCAAATAAATCTGAACCGGTTTTTTATGCATAATCTTGCTTAAATCTTCGCTGGTTTTATAATCCCCTGCAATCGAAACAAGCTCCGCCTGCAAATCTAAACAAAAAATCCGCGCATCTATGTTACCTTGCACCCCTGCTAAAGCCCGGCCTCTCAATGTATTGTAGACGTGTATATTACCCTCAGCCATGATCTCAGCGCCTGCACTAACTTGAGACATAATTACCAAATCACCGGATGCATAAATACGCTGACCAGAACGAATAGGCTGCGTAATTAATGTTGCGGCTACGGAAGTGGACGATGGTTTAGCTACTTTTACTGCTTCAGCTACTGTTACTGCTTCAGCTGCAGTCAATGTCTCAGCAGCAAATTCTATTTCTGACTCAGAAGACTGTGTATTCACTGCCTGTTTCTGGTTTGTGCCCAGTACAGCAGTACCGTCATTGTCTCGTATGGCATCAATAGGAATGAATAAGGAATGTGCTTGTTTATTTTGTTGTTCGTTACCACCGCGCACACCTGTGGGAAATAAATCAATCTTGCGAAGCATTTCCGTGATGGCAACTATGTCTAACTCGTAACCTTGCTTATTGAGCTCGCGCACATCAACAATCAAAGACGAGTTTCTAAAAAACTCCGGTGCCAGGTTAATTTTTTCATGAAGAGCATGTTCAATAATGGCCAAGTCATTACTAAAAAGAATCAGAATAGGTACAAAAAAAGTACTGCTCTTGAATTCAAGTACAGGTAAAGTAGAAGGCGTTTTTTTAGGATCTTTCGACATCCGTTAGGCCTGTTGATTACATTATAATACCAGCTAAAGACTGCTTTTAAGTTATTGCTGCTTACTGCCGGATATTATACCTACCAATTGCACAGTAAATTGGAATTTTGACATATATTATAAAAACACAGTATACAAGCTATGTCACACCAAACAACATTGGACTTAAAGATGCAACTGGTTATCCATGTACTGAAGTATAACTGGGTAATTTATTATGATGGTCATAATTATCTAAGACGGTCTATTTTATTAGAAACCAGGACAAGTTTGATATATTTTTTCTGGTTCTCCTCAAATCAATAGTACCAACCACAGGCCACACATCCAGGCACAATAGAACTTATTCGATATTATTTGAACGCCGGCAATTTCTTGTTTAAATACATTATTCTCTTCCGTGAAGATAACCCCCGTCCCCACTCAATAACAATACTTCCCGTTTCTTTATTTGAAGGATGACGGTGATGTTCTAAATATTCTTGGCCCATCTCATCTGTTACGTTGCCCGTTGACCAAACTCCATATCCTATTGCCCAGAAATGTCGCCCCCAATAACGTTTCTTTAATACTGGAAATTCTCTCTGGTGATTTCGTGATGTGCGCCATTTCAACCTTTTCATCAAATCACTAACTGATACTCTTGATGGGTATTCTATATGCATGTGAATGTGGTCTTTACTTACAACACCCTTCAATAAATATCTGCACCTCTTCGGCATCACAAGTCTGTATAATTATTACCGACAGCAACTCTGAATATCTCCTTTCAAAACCGGATAGCTATATTTCGTGACTCAAACCAAATGTACCATTAAACTTGTAATCGTATACCCACTGCGTCTTTGTCAGCCCGTAAACTACACGATAGCATAATGAGTGCCAGCTAAAGCCTTGCACTAAAGTGCATAGTTTTGAACTAGCGATCAGGGACAACAAAACAATGGATACCCTCTTCGACTTGATAAGACAATGCTTTCATTAAACATATTAAAAGAACTCGTGGCATCAGCCTATAAGATTAAAGGTGGTTTTACAAAAGTTAAAGTAAGAGACCAGTCAATTCTTATCTCCGTGGATCATTGGCGGGTTCTCAAACGCGCAAAAACTTTTTCAATTAAAGAACCCGATACACTTGATTGGATCGACAATTTTAAACCCAACTCATGCTATTTTGATATTGGTGCAAATATCGGCCAATATTCTTTATACCCTGCCAAAAAATTAAGCGGCAAGATTGAAATATATGCTTTTGAGCCTCAAAGCAAAAATTATAATACACTCAACAAAAACATTCATTTTAATAATCTGAGTCAATGCATTTCATCCTATTGTGTTGCCATTTCGGATCATAGTGAGTTTTCTAAGTTGTACATACCCAAATTTATCCCAGGGGGAAATCGTTCGCAATTTGGTAGAGAAGACCCTGAAAATATGAAATTATCTATTTCTCATGTTCAAGGTATGTTTGGCGTAACTTTGGATGATTTGTGCGGCAAGTGGGGGTTTTCCTATCCCAATTATATTAAGATTGATGTAGATGGAATAGAACTTCCTATTCTTAAGGGCGCCAAAAATGTATTAGCACATCCGAGTCTAAAGTCTGTGATCGTCGAATTGGGGACATTGCAGGAGCAAGAAGAAGCAATTTGCTTAATGAAACAAGCCGGTCTTGCCGTAAAATTCCAAACAGAAAAAAATTGGGGAGAAACGTGCATTGTATTTGAGAGAATCTGATTGATATGCACAATCTCTACTTAATACTTCCTGTCATGCATCGCGAGAGATATGAAAGCCCTTTTTTTCCTTCGTCATTATAATGATATAGATCACATTACACCGATCATTTCCAAGTGGATTGATTCGGGTCACCGCTGCGATGTCGTATTAATTGGTAAAAAACATTTTATCCACGATTTTCGAATTGAATTTTTGCGACAACTTAATGGGGTGCGTATTGTTCATATTTATCAGGTATTGCCCTTGATGGAATTTGTATTGTGGCGACTACAAATGCTGCTGTTGGTACGTAGCTCACAGCAATCTTTTATGGGGCCACTTGTCAATTTACTGAATCGAATTTATGTTTTTAAAAGACGGCAACCAATTTGGAGACGTACCGCTAAACGCTTATTGGAACACGGTTTTAAAGAAATTAATGAAGGAGTTGTTGTATTTGATTGGATTGAAAGAAATTCGGCTGTTTGTGTTGAATGGGTTGAGGTCGTTGTGCTTATGGCACGTGCAATGGGCCTGGGAACGGTATCGCTTCCCCATGGTGACAGCCCTCATGCGAGCCAGCTGATACGGCGTGGAGAGTGGCACCTCAAACCAGATACTTCATTTTCTGCAGCAGGTATGTTTGATAAAGTGGTAGTGCCGAATGAATTGTGTTCCAGGCGCTTTCGCACATTATTGGATGATCAACAGATCGCCATACTGGGTTCGCCGCGCTATAGTGATGAATGGTTGAACCAGTTGGCAAGATTGTTGCCGCCCACACCATTGAGCCAATCTGATAGCCGACTCAAAATCGTGATGTTTTTAAGAAAAGCGAGTTATACAACTTTTTGGGAAGAAGTTGAGGAAGTAGTGCGGATGATTGCTGCCTTTCCTGAAGTAGAGTTGGTGATTAAACTACATACACGTGGTGGATGGAAACAGCCCTTAATCAATAATGCTGCACTGCGAGATCTAAAAAATGTAACGATTGCGAATAATGATATTCATTCTGCTCATTTGATGAATTGGGCAGATGTCATGATTGATCTCGCAACCTCAGTAGTGTATGAAGCGGTTAAAGCAAGAAAACCCGTCCTGGCAGCGGATTATCTACATGCAGGTCGCTCTGCAATTGCTAAATTTATTCCTGAGGCAGAACTACACTGTCGGGATGATGTGTATGAAAAGATAAATGGCTTCTTATCCAATGGTTGTGATTCTTTTTATATTGAAGCACATCGTCAACACTTTCTCAATGAGATGCTGGATGTTGGTGGAGTAGATGTTTTACCTCGCTACATTTCTCTACTGGAAAAACAGGTGCAAGAAATTAAGATTTAGCTATAAATTCTGGGAACAAACACATTGAGTGTATTATTGTGATAGAGCCTCAATCAGCAGATTCCATCAGGAGCAGAAACAATGTGCTGCATACAAAGTCCGGATGTATGACTACAACCTTACACCTTCTAAAATTCATCGACAGAATACTTGCCATAACGCGTCCAAGTGTGTCCCCAGAACCCCCTAGAGGCAAATCCGGCATAGTGGCTGTGTGTCAAAGATGAATTCTGAAGCTGGGAATGTTTGATAAAGAGTAAACCTGAGGAAATCAAGCCTTCAAAAGCCATTGATACTTTGGGGGAGTTCATTGCTGGAATTGCGGCGTTTGCTGCGAGTATGAGGTACGGTGTATAGGTTCCGTGATTGGGCCGGAACAACCTTTAAATCCCTTTCTTCTCTATTCATCGATTCCCTAGAAGCCTTTGAAGCTGGGAAAGTGTTTGATGCCGTACCGCCATTGCAGCAAGCGGTGGAACTGTTGGTCGAAATCCACAAAGACGAAAAAAGAGAATTTAACTCATCTGAACAAGCACGACTTCGTGATTTCTTTCAGCGTTTTATAAGCTTTTCCAGAAACCAATAAGGCTGAAATTGACCTCCCTCCGCCAACAAGCTATTGAACATCTCGGGCTTGCATTCAAAAATAGCATTCTCCTTCTGACAGATTGAATCGGTCCCTATTGTTGAGAAAAAACTCAGGCAATATTCTGTGAACTGTATACGTAATTAAATATAGTTAGTACAATTAAAATTTGACCTCAATCATTTAACCTAGGAGCCGGCCGATATGAATCTATCTTTGCTTCTCGCACGGGCACAGCAAGCCAAAAGGCAGAGTGGAAAAAGTATCCTGACGCAACTTCTTGAAATTGCTCGGCTTCGCAAGGCCTATGGGCAAATTGGGCCTTCGGAGTATTTTGACTACGGCCTTTTCGATGAGAAGAAACATAATGAAGATTCACGGAAAGAGTTTGTTGGATGGAGTACAGAGAGTTTAATTAATGATCAGTTCAATAAAGTTGAATGGGCTGCCCTCTCCCTCGATAAGATCATGTTTTACACCTTCCTAGAAGGAGCTGGAATTCCCTATCCGAAGGTTCAAGCCATCTTTTCGACCAGTGGTCGCTTTTTAAGGGAGACACCAACATTTACCACTTCAAAGTCTCTTGCTGACTATCTGAAAAGTCAGGCTGTGTATCCGATATTTGTTAAACCGAGTCATGGCAATTTCGGGCGTGGTAGTTATTTCTTATCACACTACGATGAAGCAAGTGATTCCATCGTATTTCATGATGGTACTCAATCGACGGCTCTAAAATTTACAGATAGTCTCGAGACAAAATTGTCAGGAGGATACATATTCCAGAATGTCTTTCCGCCTCACCCGTCTTTAGTTGAGATATGCGGGCCTCGATCTTGTACCCTGCGAATTGTTGTGGTCGTCGACAAGCAGGGACCGCATTTGCTGCGGGCTGTTTGGAAAATCCCAACAGGCCAGAATGTCATTGACAATTTTAAGCATGGACGTACAGGTAATCTTGTGGCTTCAGTGAACGTGAAAAATGGTGAAGTCAAACGAGTCATTGGTAGTGGGGAGAATGGTGAATTTGTTGAAGTGGCCACTCATCCCGATACTGGAAAGCCTGTCAGTCCAATAACCATTTCTGGTTGGCCAGTGATTGAAGATTTGTGTCTTCGTTCGGCACGTTTGATCCCTGGTTACCGTTTATTACATTTTGATATTGCCCTTGCCGAATCTGGCCCAGCACTTCTGGAGGTGAACTACCGGGGAAATATGGATCTTCTTCAACATGCATCAGGTAAAGGGTTCTTGACTCATGAGCTCACTAAAGCCTTGGAGGACCAAAAGGTATTACGCAAAGAAATTGCCGAGATTGTTCAGCAGACCTTGCGAGAACAACAAGGCAATACGGGGGCATAAATACCGAAACATCGCATGACTACGCGGATACAGAACCTAACTGGTGAAGGAAGAACAGTACGAGCGTACCATAACAATGATAATTTCCGGATTTTCACACCAACAAGAAGGTGAGTATCAAGTCTTATCAGCTTCTTTTTGCTGGAAAGATTGTATTTCAACACTTTTTCACGGACTTAAGATGGAGTAGGTTGAAATGACCAAGAATTTTGGTTCTTGCACTTGCCTCCAGGATGGCTGCGATGATTCTCATATTCCCACCACAGGAAAGGCAGTGTTCGATGTCGATATCAAAAATCCGCTTTAATAAATGCGCCCAACAGATACATACAGATGCCGGAGAATGGGGCACATCGTCATTCACATCTGATTTTTGCTTTTGTTTTTCTTCTCGCCTAAATGATCTGGCGCGCAGCTTTGCATTGGGCGCGAGCACACCATGAAAACGAATCAAATTGAGTCTTGG
>CAXBGL010000061.1:0-14508 GCA_963975255.1 uncultured Nitrosomonas sp.
TCTAAAGACTAATTAGATCCCCGTGGCAAGACCACGGGGAATCACAAGTTCAAAATTGTATGCGTGAGTCCGATACTGTGGCGCGTACCGGTGGTGATGAATTTGTCGTGTTACTACCCAAAATCAAAGCAGAGCAAGATGCATCTAGAGTCGCAGAAAAAATTAATCATGCGCTCAATACGCCTTTCGAACTGCGCGGACAGAGCTTGAGCATCACTTCCAGCATCGGTATTGCTCTCTACCCGGAGCATGGCGACAAAGAAAATGTACTAATAGAACATGCCGACACCGCCATGTATTTTGCTAAGACTAGTGACAGTGGTAACGTGAAAATTTATAATTCAAGCATGAAAAAAAATATAAGCTTTGTTTTATAATTTATACTATTTATAACATATAGTTACCGCCAATAAATTAGTGTATGCTTTCCTGACAGTAGAATTAAATCCTATAAAAGCACCAGATGTTTTGTTGGGCTTTTCAAGGACTAGTAAATCTCACTATTTGACGTGATAACTATATGGAGTATTGAGGGATGGCTGGAAAATTTAAACTTTATCAAGATAAAGCAGGTGAATACCGTTTTCGTTTAAAAGCAAGTAATGGCGGAATTGTAGGAACTTCTGAAGGATATAAAGCAAAATCTGGGGCAACTAACGGCATCGAATCAGTAAAAAAATGCACCTGTAGATGAACGCTACAATGTATTTGAGGGTAAATCAGACAAATGGTATTTTAATCTTAAATCTGTTAATCATCAGGTCATATTGACTAGTCAAAGTTATACGTGTAAAAGCGGGGCTGAGGGCGGAGCCGATGCAGTTAAGCGAGCTGCTCCAGATGCTACGGTCTTAGAAGAATAACTGCTGCTCATCATCATACAATGTGACGCGTCTCAAAAAAACAATCGTTTTACGGGCCACTATCACCCTATTCTTTCTTAATATCTGAACGCAACGAACTGGTTAACTTTTTATCTAAAAAATTAACCAGTTGCCAACACCCATAGCAACCCGTCCCACACTGCCATACAATGTATTTGACTCTACTCCATAATGAAAAATATCGAAAGAATCAACGGGGTCGAACTCGGTTAAAAACGCACCAATAGTCGTGCTTCATTTCTGTACTTAGCGGCATGCCTTCCGATAAAAATCAATTTATCCCCCAGAGCTCCCAAAGGGAGCCCTAGTTTGAATATTGCACCAGTTGATGGAGTTTAAACACCGATCTGTTCTGAATTGAGCGTGCTCGCGACTTGAGACGCAGTTATTCTACGACGAAGGGAGCATGTGCGTTAATTCAGAACAGAACAAGCTAAAACCAGCAAGTGAAGCCTTGGGTACAAACTGTATTTTCTCTTATATTTGCCAAGAAACCAAAGACATAAGGGTTACAGACTAAAATCCAGTGTACTGGTGCAATATTCAGGCTAGATTACCTATCAAGAAATTATTGACTTAGCTGCGCAATTTGGCAGCTTCTTTGGCAAGTATTATTTGTCTGTCCGTTAAATATAAAAGTGCAGCTATCTTTCGAATAACATGCCGCTCATGCGCATCAATTTTTCCATCAGCGAGCGCAATAAACCAGAGATCTTCGATTAACTCGCAGCGTTGTGAATTATTCCAAGCGTCACATAATTGACGCGTAAAGCCCTGCAAACTAATAGTTTTGTCTGAAACATTTTCGGCTAAAGCAACTAAGTCAGCTATTTCCTCACGAGATAAACCAAACTGCCTCTGTAGTTGTACAGCCATCTGCTGATTCTCAAACAGGTGAATGTCACTATCCGACTTGACCACTTCAAACATTAAGGTAGCTGCAGCCAATGCAATATCATGTGAGTTTGGTTTTGTTAAAGCATTGTTGTCAGTAAATCGTTCTTTTACAAATTGCTTGAATGTTTTTAACATATTGAGATTCAGTAACTTTATTGTCTAATATTTATACTTAGAAACCAACGGAATCAGATTTGATTAAACGCATTGTCTATATTAGCCGTAATCTCTGTCCTTGGCGGCGAAGAATGCTGCTTGTGCGACTGTATAATTATCTAATGAGAAACCGCTGAATTTTTAGCAGATTGTTGAAAAACAACCATACGACATATTGCAGTATCAACACAAAGTTCAATAATCACATACATTTTACTGCAAAAGCGTCGCGCCTCCTCACTCAAAAGCGTTTCGCATTCCAACAACTATCAAAATCACGGCCATGATGAAATATCCGCTGCATCTGCTTGTTTTAGAACTGGGCTTATAGGTAACCTCTGCTGCAGTATCAGCAAACACACGCTGAAAATCTGTAGCTTCTCGCTCTGTCTGACACCAGATTACAAAAATGCAGTGATGATTTCTTTGTACATGATAATATCGCGAACTTCCAAATTTCCAGTGACAGGAATATTTGCTCAATGAAAACATCCATATTTGTAATCCTCCTATCAAGCATAGTCTATGCCGAAGAACGCTAAATGAATTGAATATGCACCTATTTCAGGGGAGGGTTACACATTCACTCGAAAAAATTTAAGGCCTTTCAAACGACACTAATCAAAATCGGTGTCGTGATATTTTTTCATTCACTTTGATTGTTCGCAGGTTAGGCCAATTTTTGTTCTATGTTTACAGCATAGGCCCAACCATATCGATTCTCTCGACTCATTATTGAATTACCTCTATTTTTACATCAATTACACCTGACTTAAGATTGCCAATACTATTAAAAGCTGAGCGAGAAAGATCAATGATTCGACCAGCTATAAATGGCCCCCTATCATTAATTCTTACCATTATACTTTCCCCGTTCTTTAAGTTTGTTACTTTCACCTTCATGCCGAACGGCAGTTTCTTGTGTGCCGCTGTATACGAAGATTGATTAAAGCGCTCTCCACTAGCTGTTTTTCGAGATTGGAACTTCATTGCATAATACGATGCCTTACCTGACTCAGTGTACCTGATCCATTGCGTCGTGTTTTTTACCGGCGCACTGGAACAACTCCATAGCGTTAAAAGCATTAAAAGATATAGATAATATGATATTCTTTTAGTCATAAAGACCACATTCTGTTTCATAATTTATGCGTGTAGTGAATTCTGTATTTACTTATGGCTTTAACACTAGGTCACTCCAATCTTTAATGGCGGCCCACTTTCATAATTGGTTCGACTATTATTCCCTCAATCCCTTCATCATATTTTTTGTTTACTCTAATTCTTATGTCTTCAGGTATTTCCAGAACTCAGTGAAGACTCAGGCAGATAAACACCCTACCATTACACACATAAACTTTCACACACATATTGTAATGACACATGGATGACTTAATAATAATCAGAAATTACAGGCTATTGCCAATTTCTCCTACTGTGCTTCCAACCTTGTCTACAAAATAAGTTAAAATGGCTTTTTAGTAATTTTTCGGGAGTTCCTGAATGTCAATGGCTGACCGCGATGGAGTAATCTGGTACGACGGTAAAATGGTTCCCTGGCGGGATGCCAATACTCATGTCCTTACCCATACGCTGCATTATGGTTTGGGTGTATTTGAAGGTGTGCGGGCTTACCAAACTGCGCAAGGCGCAGCAATTTTCCGTCTGCAGGAACACACCGACCGCTTATTTAATTCGGCACATATTTTTATGATGAAAATACCTTATGATAAGGCGACGCTAATACAAGCCCAGAGGGAAATAGTAAAACAAAATAACCTAGAGTCTGCTTACATTCGCCCGATTGTCTTTTATGGTTCTGAGGAAATGGGGCTTTCTGCCAAAAAATTGTCCGTACATGTTGCAATTGCTGCCTGGCCATGGGGAACTTATCTGGGACCAGAAAGCTTAGAAAATGGCATTCGTGTTAAGACCTCATCGTTCTCACGTCATCATGTTAATATCAACATGTGCCGGGCTAAGTCCGTAACAACCTATGCGAATTCCATACTTGCCCACCAAGAAGTGGCACAGGATGGATATGATGAAGCATTATTACTGGATGTGGATGGTTATGTCGCGGAAGGATCAGGCGAAAATATTTTTGTGATTAAGCAGAAAAAATTATATACCCCAGACCTGACTTCCTGTTTGGAAGGCATTACCCGAGCTTCAGTCATCGAACTGGCGACAGAAATTGGCATTCCAGTGATTGAAAAACGTATTACACGTGATGAGGTATATTGTGCTGATGAGGTATTCTTTACCGGCACAGCAGCTGAAGTCACACCGATTCGCGAATTGGATAAACGCACGATTGGCAGCGGCAAACGTGGCCCAATTACTACTCAATTACAAGCCATGTTCTTTGATTGTGTCAGTGGCAAGGCTAAAAACCATACTGACTGGCTCTCTTTTGTTTGACTAAGCCTTATTGGAGCAACAAGTCATGAATCAACAAACCAAGAATAAAGCACGTCAAGTCGAAGTGACGACAAATGATTTGCCACTGCATTGTCCAACAACATCAATGGAATTATGGGACACACATCCGCGTGTATTTCTGCCCATAGAAGCAACGGGTGAAGCGTTATGTCCTTACTGTGGGACACACTATACCCTGAAAGGTGGCGCAGTAGCAGGACATCATTGAACTGCACACAAGTCGATCATGGAACCATATCTTTTTGGAAGAATTCATAGATACCTATTAATTCTAAAAAATATCGTATCGGTTCCCCTCCCACCACTTTAATGAATGAGGACAACATGCATGATATTCCACATGAGATTTTCAAAGCTTACGATATTCGTGGCATTGTTGGCAAAACGCTAACAGTTCATATTGTTGAAGCAATTGGTCATGCGATTGGCTCTGAAGCACAAGCACGCAACCTCACGTCTATTGCAATAGGCCGTGATGGCAGATTGTCCGGACCTGAACTATCGCAAGCTTTGGCGCGTGGTATTCAGAAAAGTGGCATCAACGTCATCGACACTGGCATGGTTGCCACACCCATGCTCTATTTTGCTGCACATGAATTGTGTGATTATTCGGGTGTAATGGTAACAGGAAGTCATAATCCACCAGAGTACAATGGCTTTAAAATCGTTTTAGGTGGCGAGACCTTAGCTGCCGACTCAATCCAAGCACTTCGTTTACGCATAGAAAACAATGAACTGTCACATGGTAACGGTAACTACAGCGAACATAGTATTACGGACACTTATCACCATCGTATTGTTGGCGACGTTAAACTAAAACGTCAAATCAAAATTGTTGTTGATTGCGGCAATGGCGTGGCGGGTGCATTTGCACCCGCGCTCTATCGTAGTTTAGGATGTGACGTCACTGAATTATTCTGTGATGTGGACGGATCTTTTCCCAATCACCATCCTGACCCATCCGTACCAGATAATCTGCGTGATGTAATTCATGCACTCAAAACTACTGATGCAGAAATTGGGCTAGCTTTTGACGGTGACGGTGATCGACTGGGCGTGGTTACTAAAGAAGGCAATATCATCTACGCAGATCGTCAGTTAATGTTGTTTGCTGCGGATGTTTTATCTAGAAATCCGGGTGGTCAAATAATTTTTGATGTGAAATGCACGCGTAATCTAGCACCGTGGATTGAAGACCACGGCGGCAAGCCTATCATGTGGAAAACGGGACATTCGTTCATCAAAGGCAAGTTGAAAGAGACGGGTGCATTGTTAGCAGGTGAAATGAGTGGTCATATTTTCTTTAAAGAACGCTGGTATGGATTTGATGATGGCTTGTACGCAGGAGCACGTTTACTGGAATTACTCAGCCATCAGGCAAATATCAGCGCCGCTCTAAACGCATTACCCGATGCGCTCAGCACACCAGAATTACAAATCAAGCTTAGTGAAGGGGAAAACTACGCACTCATTGCACAACTTCAAAAAACTGCACACTTCAATCATTCAGAAAGAATCATCATGATTGATGGTTTACGTGTTGAGTACCGTGATGGTTTTGGACTGGCACGTTCATCCAACACCACACCAGTGATTGTATTGCGCTTTGAAGCAGATAATGAGACAGCTCTCAAGCGTATCCAACAAGATTTTCGTGAGAATATTCTCAAGGTCAGGCCAGACACCGTATTACCGTTTTAATCTACAAATTACGCGTACTCCGATAAGTATAAAGAAATAGTCATTCATACCAACATGAAAATTGCCATTGCCCAAATCAACTGTACGGTTGGCGACTTTACCGGCAATGTGGCAAAAATTCTTGATGCCACGAACCAGGCAAAACAAGCCGGTGCTGATCTGGTTATCACGCCAGAATTGGCATTATCTGGATTCCCACCTCTAGACTTGCTCTTGCGTGAAGCGTTTTGTACAACCTTCCAGGAAGCACTGACAAATCTGGTTCAAAAAACAACTGATATCACGCTATTGGTTGGTCACCCACACTATCAAGATCACAAACTGTTTAATGCGGCCTCAATCATTCGCAATGGTGAGATTATTGCTACGTACCATAAAAATAGTCTGAATAATTCGCCACACTTTAATGAGCAGTACTATTTTGATGCTGGCGATCAACCCTGTACCTTTGAGCTATCAGGAATGAAATTTGGCGTTAACATATGTGCTGATTTCTGGAAAGAACATACAGTTAACCGCTCGTTGCACCACGATATTGATATATTGTTGGTACTCAGCGCTTCGACTTTTTGCATCAACAAACAAGTTTCACGTTACCAAATAACACGTCAATATATCGATGAAACAGGCATTACCGTCATTCACACCAACTTGGTCGGTGGCCAAGATGAACTCGTATTCGATGGTGCTTCTTTTGTCATGGACTCACACGGCACACTTACGCATCAGCTTGGTGAATTTGTTGAAGCATTGGGGTTGGTTGAGATTCAGGATGGTCAACCGGCGACTGCAACACTTGCACCCGCACAGCCTTCTATAGCCAGTATTTACCAAGCATTATGTTTGGGCGTCAAAGACTATATTAGTAAAAATAATTTTCCTGGTGTGCTACTGGGGCTTTCCGGTGGAGTCGATTCTGCACTCACGTTGGCCATCGCGGTGGATGCATTAGGTGCAGATAAAGTACAAACCGTCATGATGCCATCCCAGTATACGGCTGACATCAGTCAACACGATGCATACGAAATGGCAGATTCACTCGGTGTTAGACATAACGAATGTAGCATCAAGCCATTATTTGACCATTTCTTGAATATCTTAGCAACTGAACTCCAAATACTGCCCGGTCATTCGGAAACCAATACTATGCCAGAAAACCTACAAGCACGCATACGTGGCACCCTGCTTATGGCTCTCTCAAACCAATCTGGCTCTATAGTGCTCACCACAGGCAACAGGTCTGAAATGGCTGTGGGGTATTGCACTTTATACGGTGATATGGCAGGTGGCTTTGCTGTATTAAAAGACATTAGTAAAACCATGGTTTATCAGCTTTGTGCATACCGAAATGAACTTGGAAAAACAATTCCAGAACGTATTATTCAACGTGCACCCTCGGCCGAATTACGACCAAACCAAACAGATCAAGACAGTTTGCCGCCTTATGAAGTATTGGACGCCATTATCGAGGCTTATATAGAGAAAAATTTATCACCGTCCGAAATTATTGCCATGAACTATGATGAAACCGATGTGCGGCGTGTCATTCACCTTATCCATATTAATGAATATAAACGTCGCCAAGCGCCACCAGGTATTCATATGACCTGTGCCGGTTTTGGTAAGGCATGGCATTACCCCATCACAGCAAAATATACGAACCAGGACTGGTAACCAGTCCTATACATCAACGCTTATTATAATCACTCTATTTATTACACATAATCGCTACGCATCTTAAAATCAGATAAATCTGCTCTAACCCGAACATTGTACCAGCACATTAGTTTCCAGTCTGGAACCCTTGTCGTTATTGGATTTAGAGAGTTGAGAAAAGTACAGTTTGTACTCAGCGTGTCACTTGTTGGTTTTTAACTTACACTCAATTCAAATCAGTTCGGTGTTAAAACTCCACCCGCTGATGCAATGTTAAGGTTAACTTCTCCACGCTACGCGACAAACACAATCAACGAATATAGCGTCCTGTTTTAATCACCATGTAATGGAACTTGGTGCATAAACAGTTATCATATCAACATGAAATTAAGCTATTTACTCATTGTACTCTCACTTTTGTTTCCAGCACATATTTTTGCGCATGATTTACCTGATCTGGGTGATGTGTCGCAGGCTACAATCACTCCACGCCAAGAACGGGAAATCGGGCTGCAGATTATGCGCGAGATTCGCGGTGATCCAAGTTATTTAGATGATCCAGAAGTAGCCAGCTATCTCAATCATCTCGGATATAAGTTAATATCTAATTCCAGCGAGTCCAGTCCGGGTCAATCGTTTGAGTTTTTTGCCCTGCAAGATCCATCCATTAACGCATTCGCTTTGCCGGGGGGATTTATGGGTTTTAATAGCGGCCTGATTATTGCTGCACAAAATGAATCAGAGCTAGCTGGTGTCATGGCACATGAAATCGCGCACGTGACACAGAAGCACCTGGCACGGATGATCGCTGGACAGAAATACAGTCTACTGACCTCTCTAGCCTCACTGGCTATAGCTATTCTTGCCTCACGTGCCAATCCCCAAGCTGGCGGAGCAATCCTTGCTGCCAGTCAAGCCGGAGCAGTCCAAAAACAGCTGGATTTCACCCGCAAACATGAGGAAGAAGCAGATCGCGTGGGCCTCAATATACTACTCGATGCTGGATTTGATCCACAGGGAATGTCTTCATTCTTTAAACGTTTACAAGAAGCAGGAAGATTTCGTGACGATAGTGCGCCTTCTTATCTACGCACTCATCCAATTACGTATGAACGGATTGCCGATATCCAAAATCGCACCCAAAAAATGACTTATCGTCAAGTTCAAGACAGTATGGGTTTCCTGTTAATACGTGCCAAACTGCGCGCACTCCAAGGAAAACCTGAAGATGCTGTGAAGCAATTTAAAACCCGTTTACAGGAACAGCGTTATGCCAGTGAGGTTATCGAGCGCTACGGTTTTGTTTATGCGTTATTACGTGACAAGAAATACAAACAAGCAGAAAAAGAATTGGCACTGTTGTATAGAACACTCCATACAGACGCGACATTTGCGACACTCAGAAATCATCAACTGGGTAAAACTATTCGAGTCGAACACAGAAATATACAATCAGAAGCCATGTTTGAAACACTCGCAGCAAAGGTCAAACTTGCAGCCAATGAAACAACACAAGCACTCAATATTTATCGTGCGGCACTCAATATTTACCCACAACACCGTGCGTTAATTTATGATTACACGACCGCTTTACTCCAGAATCAGAAAGTTGACGCTGCACTTAAATTTATAAACCAACAATTACAAATTCTTCGCAATGATGTTCGTCTCTACAAACTACAAGCACAAAGTTATGCTGCACTCGGTGACGATATGTTAAAGCATCGTGCTCAAGCAGAAGTTTATATCCAGCAAGGTCTTTATACCGCCGCAGTTGATCAACTTAAGATTGCACTGAAAAATGATAATGGTGATTTCTACCAGCTATCCAGTGTGGAAGCACGTCTTAAGCAAGTAAAAATAATGGCTCAAGAGCTCGAGGATCAAGAATAACGCAACGACTTACCGCTAACCCAGCATTACCATTCATAAACCTATCAGACTCAGGTAATATTAGGTTTTCATTATAATTCGGCCTATATATGCACCAAACCAACACCTATAATGTTTTCATTTAGTAGCAGACAACTCGTTATTGCTTCATTATTATGTCTATCATTAGCTGTTTTCTGGTTTTTTTATGAAAAAACAGAACGCCAAACAATCCCGTATAAGACCCATATAATTGAGTGTGGTGATATCGTACAAACCATCTCAGCTAATGGCACGCTAACTCCTGTGGTATTGGTAAATGTTGGCACACAAGTTTCAGGTACAGTCGCTAAGTTACATGTTGATTTTAATGATCACGTTGAGGTTGGACAGATATTGGCCGAACTTGACCCCGCATTACTTGATGCGCAATTGCAACAATCTCAAGCCAGTCTTTTAAGCGCACAAACAGCATTCAAAATGGCAAGCAATAAATTAAGGCGTAATCGCAGACTCATCCAAAAAGGTTTTATTTCCCATGATGCATTAGATGTCGTGGAACAAGAACTGGATGCGGCACGTGCCCAATTGGCTGTGAGTAAAGCCCAGGTAGTGCGTGACCGCGCAAATCTCAATTACAGTATTATCAAGTCACCCATTTCAGGTGTTGTGATTGCTCGTGATATAGACATTGGCCAAACCGTCGCAGCTAATTTCCAAACGCCAATATTATTCCAGATTGCTAAAGACCTGCGTCAGATGCAAATCAACATCAGCGTTGCTGAAGCAGATATTGGTCAATTACATATTAATCAGCAGGTCAACTTCACAGTGGATGCTTTTCAACACCGCAAATTTTCAGGTATTGTCAAACAGGTAAGGCTCAACCCAACCATTGAGGAAAATGTCGTCACTTATAACGTAGTCGCAATGGTCGACAATGATGATGGCGCGTTATTACCGGGCATGACTGCCAATATACGTTTTGTCATTAACCAAAGAAACAGCGTATTGCGTGTCCCTAACGCCGCACTACGCTATCAGCCTAAGAATACTGATTCTGATGATACTGTGACAACAAGCAAGCAAATGAATCAGCCTGGGCTCTACCGCTTGGAACATGATAAACCAGCGCCAATCAGCATCACCACGGGTATTACAGATGGTAATTTTACCGAAATTATGGATGGAACTATCAAGGAAGGAAATCAAGTAATCATAAGTGAAGTTGCCAACGAGAAAGAATCTAGCAGCAAATTTAGATTCAGAATGTTCTGATGTCCTTGATTCACCCAAGCCCCTCTTCTGATCCACTGATAAGTGTAGACAATCTATGCAAAAGTTATCGTATGGTTAGCAGCGCTAATGATTCCATCTGCAACCAAGTATTATTTGACATTAACTTAGAGATTGACCAGGGAGAATTCATTGCCATAATGGGGCCTTCTGGGTCGGGAAAGTCAACACTAATGAATATATTGGGTTGTCTTGACACGCCCACTGGTGGCGATTACTGGCTCGCAGGACAAAATGTCGCTCTGCTTTCAAACGATGAACTGGCACGAATCCGCAATTACAAGATTGGCTTCGTTTTCCAGGGATTTAATCTACTAAAACGTATGACAGCACTGGATAATGTCGCAATTCCCCTACTCTATGCGGGTGTGAGTCGCACAATCAGTCGTCAACGTGCATTGGATTTATTAAGCCGCACAGGCTTGGCAAACTTTACCCTTCACCAGCCCAATCAACTATCAGGTGGGCAACAACAACGTGTTGCAATTTGCCGTGCATTAATCAATCAACCATCCTTGATTCTCGCAGATGAACCAACCGGCAATCTGGATACCCAAACAAGTCGTGAAATTATGGCGCTATTCGAGCAGTTGAATCGCGAGAAGGGAATTACTATAGTCCTTGTGACACATGAAAAAGACATTGCAACCTACGCCCATCGACATATTCACTTAAAAGATGGGTATGTCATACAGGATAAGAATCAGAACACTGAACTAATTTCAGATAAAATTTTATGATCTTAGTGTTACAAATATCATTAGCATGAATCTGTTTGTCATTATCGGTGAAGCATTACGTGCTTTGCGTCTTAATCGCATGCGTACCCTACTGACCATGCTCGGAATGATTATTGGTGTAGCAGCCGTCGTACTAATGCTATCTATTGGCCAAGGGGCCCAGACCAAAATTAAACAGTCTATTGCTTCAATGGGTAGCAATCTATTCCTTGTTGTACCAGGTGCCACCTCTGCCGGTGGCCGTAGCTTTGGTAGTGGTAGTGTGAAAACCTTAAAAGTTGCCGATGCAACTGCAATTGCTGATTTACCAAATGTTACCGCAACGGCTCCTGTTATCACAGGTATCGCTCAACTGAATTATTCCAATAATAACTGGAGCACAACAATAACGGGTACAACACCTGACTACTTTAAAATCGGCAATTGGGAAATGCAAAATGGTAACATTTTCACAAAATCAGATTTACGTTCAATGAGACGTGTCGCAATTTTAGGTGAAATTACAGCTAAAAAGCTATTTGGCGAAGAAAACCCTGTAGGAAAAATCATCCGTATTAGTAGTCGACCTTTTCAAGTAGCAGGTGTCCTCGCACCTAAAGGGCAGAGCCTGACTGGACGTGATCAGGATGATAATGTGTTTATACCCGTTACAACCACTGAACGCCAGATAACAGGCAGCCAGTTCCCAGGCTCAATTCAATATATGATGGTACAAGGCGAGTCGGCCGAAAAGATGAATGAAGCTGAAACGGAAATTAACCAGCTATTACGCCAACGTCATCGTATTACAGATGGAATAGAGGATGATTTTACCGTACGCAATCTGACGGCTCTGGCTGCAGTAGCTTCAAGTACGGCAAAAATTATGTCCCTTGTTTTAGGGGCCATCGCATCCATATCTTTACTCGTTGGTGGCATTGGTATTATGAACATCATGTTGGTATCGGTAACAGAACGCACGCGTGAAATTGGCATCCGTATGGCCATTGGTGCAAATCGACGCGCTATTCTGACACAATTTCTGCTTGAAGCACTGATGATCTGTATCATGGGCGGATTAATCGGAATCTTACTCGGTATTGGCGGCGCCTGGATAGTTAGTCAAGTTGCAGATATGTTAATAATCATTACACTTAGCATGGTTGGACTCGCATTTTTCTTTGCTTCAGCAGTAGGTGTTTTTTTTGGCTACTACCCTGCCAGAAAAGCGGCATCTCTTAAACCTGTAGAAGCACTTCGCTATGAGTAAAACTAAAAACAAATCGCTAAAAAAAATGCAATATACATTTCTTGGTAGCATAATAAATCTTATTTATTCAATTTCATGGTTGCTTCACTTAAACACTATTGATATGCAAGTGAGGAAGTAACCAATGGAAAACAAAGAACGCCCAACTTCTGAATCACTTGATCTGGTCATAGCAAAAAACACAAATGGAAGCATGACTATTGGTGAAATCAAGAATGCCCTGCATGAACGCGGATTTGGCATTTTATTAGCGATCGCTGCCCTGCCACTTTGTCTGCCTGTTCCTGTCCCACCCGGCTATACCACATTCTTTTCCATCCCACTGTTTATATTTGCAGTACAAATGATAGTGGGGATGAAAGCACCTTGGTTACCGGCATGGATAGAAGAAAAGAAAGTAAAGAGAGAAAGTTTAGAAAAAATAGTGAATAAGGCAAATCCATGGCTGCGTAAAATTGAAAACCTGATGCAACCACGGTTAACCTATATCAGCGTACATATGTGGGAAAGAATCATTGGTATTTTCACTTTTGTATTTGCTGTTTCCATTGCCATACCACTTCCTTTGACTAATTTTCCACCAAGTTGGGGCATATTGATTATGTCTCTCGGTCTGTTGAGTAAAGATGGACTTACCATACTAATTGGTATGATAGTCGGCACAGTTGGCGTGGGTATAACGATGATTATTCTTGCTCTCTTATCGATGGGAATGTCGATGCCATCCTTCTTTTAAGGAAAAGCTGTTTATTATTGAATCAAATGAATGATGAGATAAAATTACTCAGACTAAGATGTGAATTGGCGATCAGCTTGTTCACATAAAACGTAGAATACTTCGAGGATAACGCCACTTTAGTGTTCGATAAATACAACATATTGGATAGAGTAGAATCAATACAAGCAGCGTAAACAGATATGTTTTTTCTAATCCACCACGATTCAGAACAAGACTCAATACTGCCAGCACCCCAAAGTGTGCCAGGTAGAAAAATAATGCAATTTGCCCAAAGATAAGAACGGGGCCACTGTGACGCACACCAATAATCGGCTCAAGTCGCATCAGTGCAGCTAGCATAATCGCCATCAGACCAAGCTCCAAAAAGGTGTAAGCCAAACTGGGTGGATACTTACTCACATGTAACCAATGAACAACCTCGTTACCCTCAAGGTACATGAACATATTGCCATATCCATCTAGAACGCGAATAAGTAAGAAACAGAGCAGTGCCAGTAATCCACTGACTACAAGCAAACGCTGAAATGACCATGAACTGTGCTGCATTCTCATCAACTGTTCGCCAAAAACCCAGCCCAGTATCATCATTGCTAACCAAGGTACAACTGGATACATAACCGAGAATGACGCACCAAATACAGGGGCAAAAGTTAATGTTAGCCAGAGTGGCGCATCATCACCTTGATCCCACAACCACACAAGCAACAGCTCACTACCAATAAGAATAATCAGTGCACCGATAAAAAGTGTACGGGCTCCCAAGCGTCTGAGTGGAACCATCAACATCATACTCACACCAATTGCATAAAGTACCTGCAGTCACTACTGTCCCGTTAACTTTCACACCAAGTCCATCTGGCAATTGTTAGCATT
>CAXBGL010000062.1:0-14492 GCA_963975255.1 uncultured Nitrosomonas sp.
TCAACTTACACTTTTTTAATACCCCGTGGTCTTGCCACGGGGTTGTTTATTATTTATCACTAACCTGTGAACGCAGAAAATCTTTACCTTCAGTTGAGCGTAATGCTGAACGCTTACCGTAATCCCCAAGAATAGAAAGAATCTGTTGAAACTCGGCCCGGAGAGTGGCGGGAGAGCGGTGTAAGTGAGCCGCAAGAAATTTGGTGCTTGTTGTTTGCAAAATTAGGCTTGTTTCTAGTAGCTCACATTGGGAAGGATTTAGTATTTTCTTGTTATCTATATCCTCAATAAGGCAAGACATGTGCATTTTCACGCGTCTTAATTGACCAATTTCCAGAACCTTGTGACAGGTTTCCTTTGGATTTGCAAGCGTAATATCATTCTGGTTTTTTCGCTGTTCTGAGTGATCATCTTCATCTCCTATCCAAATTAGATAAATTTCAAATGTTAAGCATTTTTTGTGTCAAATTAACTACACATTTATGGTATTTTTATGAAACCTAGATTTGTAAAATTTATTCTTACGAATCAGTTGTATATTGTAGGGATGGGAAGTCAATTTGCCATATTTCCTGGATTGCTCTGTTGCTAACTAGTCTCCAAACTCGTGTCCCGGTTTGAATCTACGTTTACAAGGTTAATACATGCAATATTTGTGCCATTATTTTTTTGATTTTTAATCAATAACTTAAATAAAATACTAAAAGATAGGTGTCGCTGACTATCCATACACAATTTTTTGTATAGGTAAGCACTATGTTTTATATGTATTTTATTTGTCTCTGAAAGAAGACTGCCAAAAGGGTTTAAGGAAGGAGCCTGCTCGGGTGACTGGGCAGGTTTATTCAACTCAGACTATTGTACAAGTACAACTTGTTTCAACTCGAGAGTCAGCACCGGCAGACCAGGAATCAATTCTGCTCCGCTGCGTAAATGATACATTCTCGTGGAAATATGGTGTTTACCATTGAATTTTGCAGGATGATAAGCCACTGAACTATAGGTTAGCAAATTGGTCGGAGACGTGGCTTCTCGGGTTAGCTGCTGGGATGCTGGTTCTTAGACTTGAAATGTCCTCCCTTTCCTTCTCTATTTGAAAGATAAAGAAGAGCAAATGTTGGATTGCAAGGCTTGTCCTCGTCTTGTTCTTGCTTGGCCAGTAATATCCAGAAAACAGCCGAGTGATTTAATGCTAATAGTGACGAAGGGTTGACCCAACACCCTAGATGATTAAGAACATAATTATTTTAAGTTGAAATGACATAAAGTGAGTGAAGTAATCTCGAGGCTCAAATTTTCTGTTAGGCTGCGAGATGCTAAATTTATTTTATTCATTTTTTACACTTTTATGTGTTAAGGTTTCTTGTTACCTAAGCTCATAGTTCTGTTACGTTAAACATGGCTATGTCGCAATTAACTATTGGTTTTTGTTAACTCTCTAATTGTACTTTGATTATTGAGACTATCAAGTCAATGGTTAATAAGGGTTTTATAAATTCTTAAATCAAATTCAACATTTAATTGTGACATAGCCTTAAACATCATCTAATTGGGGTTTTAGAATGAAGCAAATAAAGCAGTTTTTTTGTTTGGTAATTTTCGTTTTATTTGCGAATGCTACGCATGCGGATACCTTTGACAAGGTACTCAAATCGGGTGTGTTGCGTGTTGGCGTCTCGTTATTTGAGCCATGGGTTATAAAAAATAAAGCAGGTGATTTAACCGGTTTCGAAATTCAAATAGCTCAGCAACTTGCTAAAGATATGGGCGTGCAACTCAAGCTTAAAGTGGTTGAATGGGGAGATTTAATTAATGCTTTAGAAGCAAAAAAAATTGATATTATTATTGCGGGGCTTGCAATCACTCCGGATCGGGCATTACGCATTAATTTTTCTAATGCTTATGCGGAGGCGGGTATTGAAATTGCTGCGTCTCTTGCCAAAACAAAGCACATGGATTCCCTTGATGAGTTGAATAATCCCAAAGTAACGATTGGTGCGATTTCAAATACGGTTGCTGAACAACTGGCAAAGAAAATTTTTAATAAAGCGCAATTAAAATCTTTTGTAGAAAGTAAAGATGCAAGTAATGCCGTCGTTGAAGGTAAAATTCACGTATTAATAGAATCATCGCCTGTCCCACATCTTTTAGCGTTAAAATATCCAGATAAAATAGACGCGCCTTTAAGTAAGCCATTACTTGGTTATAAAACAGGTATGGCAGTTAATAAGGGTGAACAAGCGTTTTTAAATTACTTAAATGCGTGGATTACTGCCCGTGATGCAGAGGGTTGGATTTCGGCTAAGCATAAATTTTGGTTTGAATCATTAGACTGGAAGAACGAATAAAATGGTATCGGTGCGAATCGCCAATACCCATGCCAATGTGTTGGCGAGTGAATACTGGTGGGCATTGGTATTATTCTTGTTAATGTCTTCTATTGTCATCGCGGATTCAAAATTAAAATTGGATTTTCCAGATGAATTCTACAGCCAGTCAATTAACACCAAGCTTAAGCGTGGTAGCCAGGCACATAAAATTGATGATAACGAGCAGAAATGGCGAAAATCAGCTAGTTCACCAGCTAGTAATGATGCACGCTGGAGAGCGACACCAGTCTATGAAAGAAACCCTCAATTGAAGCCGTTAATACCCGGTGTTAGACATTCATCCCAAACGCTTCAGACGCTTGATATTCAACCGCAATTAGAGCTACGCTTTTAATCAAGATTGTATTGAAGTCGAAAAATATTGAAGATGTGCGTGTTTTTGTTTGAGTTGCCGTTTCAGCTGGTGTGATTTGACTGGCTAAATCGACACTTTTCCAGTTGCAAGCCAGTGCGCACATTCAGGTCCCAGCTTTTCAAGGGCCAATGCGTCATATCTGGCACTATCGGTTTGACTTAATACATCGCGCCAGCGGCCATTGGTTCCTTTGTTAATAAAAGTTTTAGCACCGCCTTCCCATAAAGTCCCGCCCAAAGGCGCACTCTCTTCAGCATGGGTTTTCATGTAGTTAAAACTGCAATGCTCAAGAATTTGATCCCACTTGTTTTCATCAATTGTTATTTCAAGAAATTTGGCTATTCTGCGAATTTCTCTCGGCATATCTTCTTTTAACGCGCCAAAGTGAAGCATCAATAAATTCGGCAGGTGACGGTATCCCCACCAGGTGGCAATATTTTCCCAGAAAGACCAAATAGGGTAGCCATTCTGTTCCAGCCATTTACGATAATATTCAATAATTTCATCCTGGGGGTGGCTAAATGGTTCGACTTCGGGTCCACACGCATCGTTGAGCATCTCGTAAAAGGAATCAGTATGGCTGGAATGGTGATGGTAATAACTCCACAGTACATCACGACCATCACGCGCAATATAAAGGTATTTTGCTTTGGGTGAATAAACCAGCGCATCCAGCGGTAGATGTGTCTTGAGAAATCGACGATGTTGCTGATTTGCTATGGTGGCCAGCTTGACTTCTTTGGGTGGCAGCCGAAAATCAATCCAGAGCGACATTTCTGCTACATTGAGACCGGTCTCTCCATTAAAAAGTAGCTGGGAGACAATCTGTTGAACTTGCGATTCCCCGTGGTCTTGCCACGGGGAGCATTATAGTTTGTGTTTTTGAAGTCAGCGTAGCGCGCCGTTTTTGGTTTTCTGCGCCGTAATACCCCGCGGTCTTGCCGCGGGGATAGGTGCAGGGCGCGCGGAGCAAATTTATTCCAGGTTGTGCCGGATTTGGCATAGGTAGCAATAAAGATATCATCATCACGGAAAGGAAAATCATTCCATATTGCTGAATCGAAGTGACTATGCAAAATTTCTCGTTGTTTAACCGGCCACTGTATGGAATCCAAGGTTTTACTCATTTTTGATTCTCTTTAAATTTGAAATCATAACATAGTGACATCAAAACAACGCGGTTGCTGTGTGCAGCATAAAACAAGGGGATTAGAAAGATAGTCACGGATTAGTGTCACTTTGTTCTATGTGAAGCTGGTAGACTAAAAAGTACCATCAATACTTATGGACTTGGATTTCGCTGTTGATCGCTTCATGGTTTTTAAATAGCCATACACTTAGACACGGAAAACTGAGGAAGAATGCACCAGAGATGGGTGATGAACGAGATGATTTTTATCGTAACTTGGTTAATCTGATACAGTTTAGACAAAAATGATATGCTGTCTATCAATAAAAGATAAAGACTTGAGGGATTGATCGTGAAAGAAATTAAAGTGCAATGGTGTACACAACTGCTGGCCTTTTTCTTAATCTTGTCGTTTCCTACTATGGCCGATACAGTTGGCAGTACCCAGATTGTTCCCCAGAAAAGTAATCAGCAGGCTAAACAGGCAGAAACGAAAGAAACGGGTAGTGCCGCGAAACAGACTCAAGAAGCGGATAAGAAAGACGCCTATTTACCGACACTCATTAATCTACGTAAGTTGATTAACCATGTGCAGGAAAGAAGTGCCAAAATTGAACAGAATTCTAAAGAGTTGGTTGGTCACGATAAAGAAAAAGCTGAGGAAGCAAAACAAAGTATTGACGGACTCCAGGATGAACTAAAAGAGTTGAATATGAAGTTAGAGTCCGTTGCAACAGGCATTGCCATTAAAGACTACCGTAGCAAGGTCACTAAAAAGTTTAATCTTGCAGAAGAAGCTGAAAAATTGCTGCAACCGATGATTTATTCCCTTAATGCAATTACCCAGGATTCAAGAGAAATCGAGGAACTTAAACAAGATCTTGAACAAGCAAGACAACAAGAAAAAATTGCTATCACTGCAACCAGTAATTTAAAAAAATTAGTAAGTAAGGCTGAGGATAAGGCTGTCAAGATTAAGCTTGAGGAATTGTTGAATACTTGGCAAGAAGAAAAGGAGAGTCTCAGCGACGACGCTGAGATTATATCTCGACAGCTGGACAACAAGCTGCAATCAAAAGTATCTGTGTTGTCTTCGACGGGTGAGATGCTTACTGATTTTTTTAAGAATCGAGGTGTTAATTTTATACTTGGAATTTTTACATTTTTTGCTGTATTTTTTATGATGCGTTTTTTGTATTTTTTGGTTAAGCAAATACAAGCAAAGCGGAAAAATAAAAAGCAGTCTACTTTTGCGCGGTTAATTGACCTGATATACCGTGTGTTAACAATTCTTGTATCTATTCTGGCAACATTATTTATTTTTAATTTACGTAATGACTGGTTATTGCTTGGTATTGGTGTCATATTTCTTGTGGCAATTGGCTGGGCTCTCATTAAAGCATTCCCGGCCATGGTAGAGCAACTCATGATGTTGTTGAATCTTGGCTCGGTGCGAGAAGGTGATCGATTAATTTTCAATGGTGTACCGTGGAAGGTTGAGCGGTTGCATCTCTATACGCATTTGGTTAATCCTGATCTCAGTGGTGGCAGTTTACATCTACCGGTAAGGCAATTGGTTGGATTGGTATCGCGACCAGCAGCAGGTAATGAAGAGTGGTTTCCTACTGATGAAGAGGATTGGGTGAAAATGGACGATAGCACCATAGGACAAGTGATTTACCAAAGCCCGGAAATGGTGCAGGTGCGTTTGTTCGGCGGGAACCAGATTACTTACACCACAGAAAATTATTTGGCACTTAGTCCGATGAATTTATCCCATGGATATCGTATTCAAATGGTGTTTGGGATTGATTATAAATATCAAGCCGAATGTACCACGACTATTCCGAAAAAAATGACAGAAGCCTTCCGCCAGGATCTCATTGCAGTAGTTGGTGAAGATAATCTTGTTCGTGTCGTGGTAGATTTCTTTCTGCCCAATACTTCATCACTGGATTTTGAGTACGAAGTGTTTTTAAAAGGTTCGGCCGCCTACTTGTATGAGGAAGTGGAAAGAACTATGATTTATTCCTTTGCCAATGTCTGTAATGAGAATGGTTGGGAGATTCCATTTCAGCAAATAACATTGCATCAGGCAAAGGCGTAATGGCAGTTAAAACTATGCATGGGAGATCTAATTGCAGTTTTCTATACCACCGGCAAAATTAAAATTGGTTTTATATAAATGGAGGCTAAGGAGTTTTCAGATATAGGGGACAATTAAGTCTCATGGATATTAGCTTTAGTTGAGAGTATGGATACTCGCTTAAAACCTCATGCTAGAATGTAGGTGCTGCGCTCAATTACAATCAATCTATGGCCATATAGGGAGGCGTTATCATGAAAATCACGCAAATACGACTACTATGTTTACTTGTTGTGGTTTTTTTTTCGGGTAATGTTTCTGGTGTGTCAATTGTTTATCGTGGATTTGAATGCCAGAATACTGTGAACGCTAATGACCCAACCCCCACAGATACATCGGTACAAAGTAGGTTTGAAGTGATAGAGGAGGTGGGTGGCGGAATGTTTCGCTTAAGTTTGACTGGTGGTCTGCCGAGATTTATAGACGGTAATCTGAACGTGTGCATCGACAGTGATACAGCTATTGGATTTTCGGGCATTCCGGCTGCGGATGTTTTACCCAAACGATTAAACGCGATTGACGCAACAGCATATTTTAACGGTCAGGATTTAATCATTATTGTCAGTTCGATCAATACCGATTTGACTGCAGCACGGGGTACCTTTAATTCATTTACTACGAGTCGTATATTTCCTTTTTCAAATACCTTAATATTTGAGCAGAATCCTCAGGCATCATCATTTAAATTAAAAAAGATCGTGCACAATAGAGGATTCGTGCTTACCACCGGATCAACGAATACATTCACGCCATTATTTGAAACGGTGTTGCCATCTTTTGGTGATACCGTACAAGAAGAAGGCAAGCCAGAAATTCTAACGCCCGTAGCCAATATTGAATACATGCTTGAATAATCTTTTTACGCTACTAGCCTTTAGGTTTACGCAGTATCGGAAGCAGCTGGAATATTCTAAACCAACGCGCTTATACTGAAAATGAAGATCCACAACCACATGTGCTCGTGGCACCAGGGTTCTTTATAACAAATTGAGCACCCTGTAAATTTTCTTGATAGTCAATTTCAGCGCCAATTAGATACTGAAAGCTCATAGGATCGACCAATAGCTTGACGCTGTTTTTTTCTATCACCATGTCATCTTCACTGATTAACTCGTCAAAGGTGAAGCCATATTCGAAGCCGGAGCACCCACCGCCACTTACGAAGACTCTTAGTTTAAGATTTTCATTACCTTCTTCTTCAATTAATTGTTTGACTTTGCTGGCTGCATTGTCAGTAAATATTAGTGGCGCCTGTGTTTCTGTGGTCAAATTTGTTTCTGCAATAGTATTCATATTGATTTCTCATTTACAAAATTAAAAAGGTTTGAGAAATAGCTGAATCTGGAAAATGAGAGTCATATTTTGTTTGCTTATAGGCTACTTGTTATGCGTCTCTCTAATTCTCCAAGCAAATTTCTTTTGCTATTTACCTGATATTAAAGGCTACTCAGGGGAGGCTGTAATTAAAGTTACTAATTTTTCAGACTTCGGATTATCTTGATGAATCAATTTCCCATCAACGGATGCACCGAGCTGAATTTCCATAGAACCATAGTGTACATCACCAAAAACTTTGGCGTTTGCTTGTAGTTCTAAATACCCATCTGCGTGGATTGGGCCTGTTACGGTACCATTGATAATAACATTAGTAACCTGTATTTTTCCTTCGATTGTTCCTTGATCACTTAATATTAATGTACTGTGATCATTTTCCGTGGCCATTATATTGCCGCTAATATGCCCGTCTACGCGCAGTCCGCCACTGAAGTTGATATCACCCGTAACATATGTTTTTGATCCAATCAGTGTGTCAATATGGTTGTGAAGTTTACTTTTATTTTTGTTTCCAAACATACTCTTCTCCTTCACTTGGACAGTTCAATAGTTTGTATTAATTTTGCATTGGCAACATCTTTTTCAAATACTTGTACCTGCAAACTTTCTACAGTTGCGTTTGCGGGGACTTGAAAGCTTTCTTCCATTCTATGATAAAACTTGAATTCTACAGAAAAATCTTTCGAAGTGCTTTTACTTGCCAGGGATACCATTTTAATCTGGTTATTTTGTTTAAGCTTGACTGAGAATTTTAAGGTGCCCTGGAAGTCTTTGGGTCGCCGCCCACCCTGAACCAATGAAAGTGTATAGCGGTATATACCCGTAGGTTGTCCCTTAATTAATTTGAAACGATAAATAGAAATACCTTTATTGATTTTTGCATTACCTGACATGAGGTGTTGGAAAAATGCCAATTCTTCTTTCAAATGATTGTTCTCATCACCCAGAAATTTAACTTGTTTGCTAAGATCTTGGTGTATTGCGCTATTTGTTTTTTGCTGTCGTACCAGTCTTGATATCTGTGTGCATAAATCTTCCCTGTTTTTTTGTATACAGGTACCTGAATCAAATAACGGATCCAATTCCATGTTTTGAGTTTCATTATGATACTTGGCAGATCTGCTTCCAGCTTCGTACATGCCCCAAGCAAGCGCAAATAGTAATGCAATAATAATGACGGCAACGAGCAGGCTAAAATACCATGGGATATATGGGCGTATTACGACACGGGAGGTAAAAATTCCAGATTTTGTCTTATGTGGTTTGGTCACACGGTACTCACTAAAATTTTAAAGCTAGAAATAAGATAAAGTACATGCATAAAGCTAATATATATATCGGATTATCAAGGATATTCTTTATACGTAAAGGAAAATTGCAAAGCGGCGAGGTTTCTAATAATGGTTTATGGGCATCTCTAAAAAATATTTTCTTACATATCAGTTATATGCTGTGTAATGTTTTTTGTTCCCACATTGTCTGGTTTTGAGCTCCTAATCTTTAGAGATGCTCTTATGGTAATAACGGAACATGATTGATGCCCAGTGCTTCCGGAAAACCAAACATAAGATTCATATTCTGAACTGCTTGCCCTGCAGCACCTTTCACCAAATTATCTGTTACAGACAGGATCACGACCGTATCATTACCATGGGGACGATGTACAGCGATACGGCAAATATTGGATCCGCGTACAGAGCGTGTTTCAGGATGTTTTCCTGCCGGTAATACATCCACAAAAGGTTCTTCAGCGTAACGTTTCTCATAGAGGGTTTGAAGGTCAGTATTTGTGGTAAGTTTTGCGTAGAGCGTAGCATGTATTCCCCGAATCATGGGTGTGAGATGGGGGACGAAGGTGAGGCCAATTGGTTTTCCTGCGACTGTCGATAAACCCTGTTTAATTTCCGGGAGATGCCGATGCCCAGGTACGCCATAAGCTTTGAAATTGTCGGAGGTTTCTGCATGCAGTGTATGTATTTCTGCTTTTCTACCCGCACCCGAAACCCCCGATTTCACATCAGCAATAAGATTGTCCATGTCGATGATGCCTGTTTCTATCATGGGCAGGAATCCGAGCTGTACGGCGGTGGGATAGCAACCTGGATTGGCGATTAGGCGCGCTTGTTTGACTTTGTCGCGATTAATTTCAGGTAAACCATAAACAGCTTCAGCTACCAGTTCTGGGCAAGCATGACGCATGCCATACCATTTTTCCCATTCGGCTACATTCTTAATACGAAAATCAGCAGCCAGATCGATTACTTTAACGCCTGCGTCCAGTAATGCTTCTGTTTGTTGCATTGCGATGCCATTGGGTGTGGCAAAAAAAACAAGATCGCATTTATCCAGTTCAGACTCAGTGGGGTCACTAAATTTAAGTTTAATGTGTCCCCTCAAGTTGGTGAACAGATCGGCCACGTGTATCCCTGCTTCGCTACGTGATGTAATGGCGTGAATATTTACATTAGGGTGCTGTGCGAGAATGCGGAGTAGTTCTACGCCTGTGTAACCCGTTCCACCAACGATGCCTACATTAATCATTGCGACTCCAATTTAATTCGTGACTAATAAGTGCCCAGGATGTCTTAGAAAGTAAACCATTTGTTGATAATCAGCAGCAAATAAAAAAAGCCGCCATATGACAGGCGGCTTTATAGTATACGGAACAGTTATTATCGTTTAGAGAACTGTTTACGCCGCCGTGCTTTACGTAGACCAACTTTCTTTCTTTCGACCTCTCGTGCATCACGCGTGACCAACCCAGCCTTTCTCAAGGCGGGTCTGAGTGTGGCATCATAATCAATGAGCGCACGGGTAATACCATGACGCACAGCACCTGCTTGTCCCGATTCGCCGCCACCGTGAATATTAACCATAATGTCAAATGATGTCAGATTCTCAGTTAACTCTAATGGTTGCCGCACAATCATGCGACCTGTTTCACGTGAGAAAAATTCATCAACAGGTTTATTGTTAACAGTTATTGTCCCTTGTCCTGGCTTAAGAAATACACGCGCTACCGCACTTTTACGTCGACCCGTTCCATAATTATACTGAATACTCATAAATTAAGCCCTAACTTCAAGTGATTGTGGTTGCTGCGATGCGTGAGGATGTGTTTCGCCAGAATAAAGCTTTAGTTTCTTTAACATAGCGTAACCCAATGGACCTTTTGGCAGCATACCCTTTACAGCTTTCTCAAGGGGGCGTCCTGGAAAACGTGCATGCATCTTCTTGAAGTTGGTCTCATATAAACCGCCGGGATATCCAGAATGGCGATAATATATCTTGTCTTCTGCCTTATTGCCTGTAACGCGAACCTTGTCGACATTAACTACAATAATGTAATCACCTGTATCAACATGAGGCGTAAATATGGGTTTATGTTTGCCACGTAAACGGTGTGCAATAACCGTAGCGAGGCGGCCTAATACTTTATCGGTAGCGTCGATTACAAACCAGTCGTGATTTACTTCGTGTGGTTTGGCTGAAAATGTTCTCACAAAAGCCTTTCCTACATGTACTAAAAGAGCCGTAAATTCTATGCTAGACAAGCGTAAATGTCAAACGTATATTGCTTATAATTAATTGTTTGTGCGATAAATCTGTTTCAATATTCATGGTCAGTATGTTCTTGCTCCATTTCTACAGAAAAAGCATGTTTGTTGCGAGTGATAATGGTAATCAAAATGCCTGAATAAACAAAGGTAGATAAAAGAATAACGCCAATTACGACAGCTCTGAACATCTCTAAATGTTCAAATGAAGGTGGAATCATCATCAGCATTACAACGGACAGGCCTCCTTTAATCCCTGCAAAAGTTAATACTCCCCACCAGCGAAAATTCACATTCGTCATTTTAGTTGTCTGGTTCGTGATAAAGGCGAATTTTGCCATCATCAGAGCACGAATGACCGTGGTTGCAAAAAACATACTAAGGATTTCTGCTTTGTACTGCCATAAGAGATCAAAATTAACAATTTCAGCCATGGCAATAAATAAAATAGTATTGGCAATTACAGCCAGTAGCTGAATATCTTCTTTGGTACGAATATGCCGATCGTGCTCAGCTAAAGTTGTTTTAATCCGAGCCAGTATCCCAGTAATCATATTGCGAGAGGGTTTGTTACTCTGTGCTGTTTGTTGCAGTGCTTCTTCTTCTGCATCCAAACGCTTTTCTTCATTACCCAACGCCTGGATCATTACATGTTGCACGGTAATCGTTGCAATAATACAAGATAGAATGCCAGATAAATGCATGTGGGAGTGACCACCAAAGAGGTTAAGCAGGGTATAGAAATGTTCTGCAATCTCAAAAGCACCATAACCCGTACACAGTACTACCATCATTTCTGCTACACGGTTCTCAGTTGTTTTTAAGATGAGTAGGCCAATATAGCCGACAATAATACCCAGTACGGCAGAGCCCAGTATGATGAGCAGGCTTATTTCGGACACATAGGCCAGCGTAATCTCGTTACCATCCAGTGCGTAAAGACCGACAAAACCAAATATAATTAAAGCGGTCGCATCATTAAAAAGACTTTCACCTTCTGCTAGAATTTTTAAACGATGGGGTAATGAGAATTTTGAAAAAACACTCACGACAGAAACAGGATCGGTGGCTAATACCATGGCAAATAAAGCAATGACGGCTGCTGAAGATAGGTGATAATCCGCAAAAATAAAATCGGCAGTGAAAATGGCAGTAAGTACAGATAGTGTGACGGCTACAACGGCCAGATAAAATAAGCTGAGTCCATTTTCTTTTAGGTCTTTGACCTTTAATTCAAGTGAGTCAGAGATTAATAAAACGGGCAGTAAAAATAAAACCAATGCTGCAAAATTAGCAGGGTCAGTGGTAAAAATAGGTGTTGAATATAGGAAATGATCAAAGAAGAAAGACAGAGCGATCAATCCCAGCGGTGACGGAATTTTTAGTTTGTCTTCAAATTGCAGCGCAAGATAAAGAATGCCTGCAATGGATAATAAAATGAGAACCACGGATGTTTCCTTGTAAGATAAGCGCTGGCTTTTTAGTGGATTTTTAAACTGTCGTCGTTATAATTAGTATTTAATTGCATCACAACTAACCGCTATTCAGCGTTTCCCTTAGGGGTATACAAGCAATCGCATTACAATACGCCTTAAATTTGCGTAAATCATATTCCGAGAGACTAACTTGAAAGATAAACCTGTGAACAATTTGACAACCACTTCTGTTTCATCCAATTTTATTCGCAGCATTATTGACGAAGATAATCGTATTGGCAAATGGGATGGACGTGTAGAGACCCGGTTTCCACCTGAACCAAATGGTTATCTACATATTGGTCATGCTAAAAGCATCTGTCTCAATTTTGGCCTTGCTCGTGACTATAACGGCGTGTGTCATTTACGTTTTGATGATACCAATCCTGAGAAAGAAGCGCAGGAATATGTTGATTCGATCAGTGAGAGTGTTTCGTGGTTGGGGTTTGACTGGGGCCAGAATCTTCATTTTTCCTCAGATTACTTTGATAAACTCTATCTATTCGCAGAATATTTGATTAATCAGGGAAAAGCGTATGTCGAGAGTCTCACCGCTGAAGAAATTCGTGAGCAGCGTGGAACCCTAACCAGTGTGGGTAAAAACAGCCCGTATCGGGACCGCTCTATAACAGAAAATTTGGATTTGTTTCGGTGCATGAAAGCAGGGGAATTTCCAGATGGAACGCACGTGTTGAGAGCGAAAATCGATATGGCCTCACCCAATATCAATCTGCGTGACCCTGTTATTTATCGCATTCGCCATGTTCATCATCAGCGTACTGGCGACCAATGGTGTGTTTATCCTATGTACGACTATACGCACTGCATCTCTGATGCGTTGGAACACATCACACATTCCTTGTGTACATTAGAATTTGAGGATCATCGGCCACTTTATGATTGGGTGTTGGATCAATTAGAAGAAAAAGTGCCTTGCCATCCACAGCAAATAGAATTTGCGCGGCTCAATTTGACTTATACCGTGATGAGTAAGCGTAAATTGATTGAGTTAGTAGAAGGTGGTCTGGTAGAAGGTTGGGATGATCCACGCCTGAATACCTTGGTCGGTGTGCGTCGGCGTGGATATACGCCAAAATCAATTCGCTTGTTTATTGAACGTATTGGTGTGAGTAAAGCAGATTCATGGATTGATATGAGCGTTCTGGAAGACTGTTTGCGAGAAGACCTGAATGAATGTGCACCACGCCGTGTCGCTGTCTTAAAGCCACTAAAACTAGTGATTGATAATTATCCAGATGATCAGGAAGAAGATTGCTACGCCCCCAATCATCCCAAAAAACCTGAATGGGAAAAACGTGTAGTTCCCCTGTCAAAAACGCTCTATATCGAACGTGATGACTTTATGGAAGAACCGATTAAAGGTTATTTCCGTCTTTCACCAGGTGCAGAGGTCCGCTTGCGTTATGCCTATATCGTAAAATGTGTAAGTGTAGAGAAAAATACGGATGGTGAAATAGAAGCGATTCATTGTACCTACGACCCTGAAACAAAGAGCGGCACAGATGGCGCTACAAAGCGTAAAGTCAAAGGTAATATTCACTGGCTCTCAGCCAATCATGTGCTGCAAGCAGAAATAAGACTTTATGATCGTTTGTTTGTCGACCCGTACCCAGATACGGGCGACAAGGATTACAATACATCCTTGAATCCCCAATCAAAGCAAATTATTACGGCTTACCTAGAGCAATCACTTAGTGAAGCGGAGCCTGAACAGCGTTTTCAGTTTGAACGTAATGGTTATTTTATTGCGGATCGAATTGATACTCAACCGGGGAAACCGGTGTTTAATCGTGCGGTGACGTTGCGGGATTCTTGGGGGAAGGTTGCAGGGACTGGACTAGGCAGAGCTGAGGGTGACTTGAAGGGAAAAATAGCAGTGATGTTGTGAGCATCATCATCATCCCTCAAACAAAGATAAGGGAAAAATCTTTCTTTAATGAGGACTTTCAGTACATAGGTTTTTATAGCCCATGGCTAAAAATAACGAGGTGCCAACATGTAATACGCCCGATTTGAGTACTTGAATAAATGTCTGGCCCCGTCAGGTTGGGTTGACATAAAAAGCCTGCCAAAGCTTGTATAGG
>CAXBGL010000063.1:0-14017 GCA_963975255.1 uncultured Nitrosomonas sp.
TCAGTCGCATAGATATTGTTGATGCGGTTGATCGCCATGTTTCACTCAAAAAAGCAGGGGCGAATTATGTTGCTTGCTGTCCGTTTCATAGTGAGAAAACCCCTTCTTTTACTGTCAGTCCAACTAAGCAGTTCTATCATTGTTTTGGTTGCGGCGCGCATGGAAATGCCATCAGTTTCTTGATGGATTATGGTGGTATGAATTTTGCTGAAGCTGTAGGTGATTTGGCTGGGCAGGTAGGAATGCAAGTTCCTGAACAACAGCAAGACTTCGAATCCCATTCATCATTTGAAACAGGTAGTAAAGAAGTTTTTCCACAAAGTTTATTTGAAGTGATGAATGTTGCTACTCGTTTTTATCAAGGGCAGCTAAAAATTTCTCAACAAGCCATTGCCTATCTAAAGATGCGAGGTTTGACAGGTGAAATGGCTACGCGTTTTGCAATAGGCTACGCGCCTGTCGGTTGGCAAAATTTGGCTGCCGCATTTTCTGATTATCAGTCAGAAGAAACCAGGGATTTGTTAATTAAGGCAGGATTGTTAATTCAAGGTGATGACGGTAAGCGCTATGATCGTTTCCGCAATCGAATTATGTTTCCAATACTTGATCAGAAAGGAAATATAGTTGGTTTTGGGGGACGGGTATTAGAACAGGGTGAGCCCAAATATCTGAATTCACCTGAAACACAGCTATTTGAAAAAGGTCGTGAGCTTTACAATTTCTTTTCTGCACGCCGGGCGATTCGTAAAGCAGAAAAAGTTTTGGTAGTTGAAGGGTATATGGATGTTGTTGTGCTTGCACAGCATGGTATTGATTACGCAGTGGCGGCACTGGGTACTGCCACAACCAGTTTCCACGTGCAAAAGCTCTTGCGCCAGGCAGATAATATAGTATTTTGTTTTGATGGTGACCGTGCCGGTCAGAAAGCAGCATGGCGTGCATTGGAGAATAGCTTGCCTCAGCTTGTGGATGGCAAGCACCTCAGTTTTCTCTTTTTACCTACAGGAGAAGATCCCGATAGTTACGTTCGTAAATTCGGTGCTGAAGCACTTGAGCAGCAATTCAAGCAAGCAGTGCCTTTGTCTGAGTTTTTATTTAGGGAACTATCAGAAGAGATAAACCTTCAAACCAGTGAGGGGCGTGCCAAGTTGGTGCGTGATGCAAAACCGCTGTTGAAGCAAGTGACTGCACCAACATTTGCATTAATGCTACTAAAACGTTTAACTGAGCTGAGCGGCACAAGCCAGAGTGAATTAGAAGATTTATTGCAAATTAAACGTGTTTCATCTGGTCGTACTCGGCAAAGTGTTTCACGGCAACAGCCTGTCACGCATTATCATCGATTGATTCTCATACTATTGCATAGCCCAAGCTATATCCAGAAACTAGATAGAGATTTATTGGTGAAGTGTAGTGAAAAGAGTGAAGAAGTGACAGTCCTGAGAGCGCTGGTTGAATTTCTTGATGCCCATCCCAATATAACGGGGAGTGTGTCAACGCCAGCAATTATGGCCTATTTTCATGATAGTCCTTATAGGGCATTGCTTGAAAAAATAGAGAGTGAGACACTCGAGTTGAGCGATGCCATGGACTTGGAAGCGGAATTTTCTGGTGCACTAGTGAAATTACAAGAAATACAGCGTAAACAGCGTATGTCTGAGTTGCATAGTAAACCTCTTAATATGCTAACAGTTGAAGAAAAACAAGAACTTCAGCGGTTGGCAATTTCATAAAATTAGTAATGGGGTGTCAGTAATGTTGAATTTTGATATAATCTAACATTTTTTAGTGCCTCATTTTTATCTATATTGTTTGGAAACTAATATGTCAAAGCCAAAAGTGGTCAAAGTAGCAAAAACAGAAGGTAAGAAGACAAAAACTGTAAAAATTAAGAATGCTGATAAACAAACAACAGTAGAAAAAAAAGCAGCTAAGAAATCAGCAGCTAAAACTGAAGATATAAAAAAAATAACAAAGGTCGCTGCAAAAATGCCTGTAAAAACGAAAGAAAATAAAGCTGTTGCAACTGATAAAGTATCGGCTAAAAAATCGAGTCGTGTTATCGAGATTGCTAAAGCAGTGATTGCAGCTAAGGAATTGGGATCTCGTGCCACAAAGAAATCCAAATCCAAGATAACAAAAAGAACCAAATCCTCGGCAACAAAGCGGCAAGTAAAAAATCTTGAATCTGTTTCCGGCGCGACACAAGATAGTGGTGCGTCAGAAAACATTGAAGCACGACGCATGCGGCTGAGAATGCTGATTGTGCAGGGTAAGGAGCGTGGATATTTAACGTATGCTGAAATTAACGATCATCTTCCCGATGATATGTTAGATGCTGAGCAGATAGAAGGCATCATCAGTATGATTAATGACATGGGCATTTCCGTACATGATGAAGCACCCGATGTTGAATCATTACTGATGTCTGATGCAGCAACATCAGTAGCTGATGAAGATGTAGCAGAAGAAGCTGAAGCAGCGCTTTCTACTGTAGACTCAGAATTTGGGCGTACAACAGATCCCGTGCGTATGTATATGCGAGAAATGGGATCGGTCGGATTGTTAACGCGCGAAAGTGAAATAGAGATTGCAAAACGTATTGAAGGTGGCTTGAGACATATGATTCGTGCGATCTCAGCTTGCCCGCCTATTATTGCTGGAATCGTAAACCTGGCTAAGGACGTTGAAGAAGACAGTTTACGTATTGATGAATTGGTAGATGGGCTGTTGGATGCAAATGCGCAAGACATTGTCCATGAGGAAATATCTGATGAATCCTTGGAACAGGAGCTGGATTCCAATGATATGGATGATGAAGACAGTGCCGCTATAGCCACTGCCAATTTACTTAAATTAAAGAATGATGCACTTGAGCGTTTTACCGTAATTCGCGAGATATATTGCGAAATGCAAGTAATCCTAGAAAAAGAAGGCCCATACAACGAAGTATATAAAGTGTTGCAGGAAAAAATCTCAGTAGCACTTATGGGCATTCGGTTTTCTGCAAAAATGGTGGAGAGACTCTGCAACACTCAACGTACGTTAGTCGGTGATGCGCGCCGCTACGAGCGTAAAATCATGGAGCTATGTGTAACCAAGGCAAGAATGCCACGAAGTCATTTCATCAAGAGCTTTCCTGGAAATGAAACGAATTTTGATTGGGTGACACAAGAGGTTAAATCAGATAAACCACATAGTCAGGCACTTGAGCACCATCTGCCTGCGATCATGGAACAACAGCAAAACTTATTGTCGCTTAAAGATAAAATTGGTATTTCAATCAAAGACCTGAGAGAAATCAATCGCAAGATGTCAACGGGTGAAGCGAAGGCGCGTCGAGCCAAGCGCGAAATGACCGTCGCGAATCTGCGTCTGGTGATATCTATTGCTAAAAAATATACCAACCGTGGACTACAATTTCTTGATTTGATTCAAGAAGGAAACATTGGACTGATGAAAGCTGTCGATAAGTTTGAATACCGACGCGGTTACAAATTTTCTACTTATGCTACATGGTGGATACGTCAAGCAATCACACGCTCTATTGCGGACCAGGCGCGTACCATTCGTATTCCTGTACATATGATTGAAACAATCAATAAAATGAATCGTATTTCACGCCAATTTTTACAAGAAACAGGCCAAGAACCCGAGCCAGCAATACTGGCGCAGAAAATGGAAATGCCAGAGGAAAAAATTAGAAAGATTCTCAAAATTTCAAAAGAACCCATTTCGATGGAGACACCGATAGGTGATGATGAAGACTCTCATCTGGGCGACTTTATCGAAGATGCTGCTACAATGGCGCCCGCCGATGCGGCAGTTTATGCTAGCTTGCGCGGTGTAACAAAGGATATACTGGATTCTCTAACGCCACGGGAAGCCAAAGTGCTGCGTATGCGTTTTGGTATTGAAATGAATACTGACCATACATTGGAAGAAGTTGGCAAGCAGTTTGACGTAACGCGAGAACGTATTCGGCAGATCGAAGCTAAAGCACTTCGCAAACTACGTCATCCAGCACGCTCTGAGCGGTTGCGTAGCTTTTTGGATACAGGAAACGGGTAATTTTTTCAAGTTACTCAAGTTAAAAAGGGTCTGTAGCTCAGTTGGTTAGAGCAGGGGACTCATAATCCCTTGGTCGTTGGTTCGAGTCCAACCAGACCCACCATTAAAACAATGGCTTGCAGTTTTTCTGCAAGCCATTTTTATTTCCGGGGTTACGCGGGGGTTACATTGCGGCAAGCTAGTAGCCATAGCTAGGACACTCTTTTGCTTTCTTTCCAGGCAATCAAATCAGATATTTTGTATCTGACTTTGCTGCCTATTTTGTAGAAGGGGATGATTTCTTTCTTTGTGCAGCGCCATGAGGCAAGTGTATTTACTTTTACCCCGATAATATGCGCTGCTACCACTGGATCAACCTCTTCCTCTTCCTTGTTTTCGCAGGATTTGATTATTTTGCTTAGGGTAAAATTTATTTCATTCATCTCTCTACCTCCAATACTTTTCAAATTTTCTTGAATTTTTGTCTTCTCAATTACAGGCAAATTAATAGCTTCGTTGCTAGCTCAAAATTACAAAATTACAAAAATCAATACAACCGAAATCAAAACCAGAGCGGCAGCCAATAAATTAATAATAGCCGCTTGCCTTGAGATTCTGGCGAGATCATGAGCTTCTTGGCCAATCCCACTTTTTATCTTTTCATTGATCAGCTGAATGCATTGTTCTGCAAATTGGTCTTTTGTTAATTGTGTGTTATTCGCAGATGCATTTATCATGGCATTTGATTTCTTAGTTGAGTATTCGCGCCACTGATTAAAGCTTTCTTCTAAAATTGCCTGGTAATTGCTCAGCAGCTCAGCATGAGCTTTCTCATTTTGTTCCAGCAAAACTTCGTTCAGGGTGTGCATCATGAGTACCGGGTCATCCTGTGACAGAACAATGCCGTGCTCGGATGCCACCCTCTTGATTAGTGCATCCAGTTTGTCGTTACTCATGCCAGAACCGCTGCCACGTTTTCAATATTGGTGAAAAGTTGCCTGCGAATAATTGTTAATCTCTGGCGTACCATTACAGGCAAAGCACTACTCTCCAGCGCTTCATCAAAAGTCGATTTTGATTGCAATGTTTCACTCAAATCTTTACCAAAAGTTTCAGCCTTGTAATTTGGAATTCGAATAATGGCTGATACGCGGCTTTTGTTATCCAGATAAGCTTTCATTTCCTCAAACTGCTTGCCATTCATGGCGACCTCTCCCCAGTAGGGATTTAACCAGACAACGAACAGTGCCTCCCTGGGGAATTGTTTAATGAGTTGTACAAACCCGTTGAGGGTATCCAGGAGCGCCTGGCTGCCGGTAATGACGGTATGGATCACCAGTTCATGTCCCATATTCAAAAGTAGTGCTGGTATTTGGTTGCTGATTAGATAATGTGACATTGGTACAAAGGTGCTGGCACCATTATCAATAATGACATCGCTCTTGGCTTTGGCAATGAGTTCAATTAAATCATCAAACTTCCTCGGATCAATCTCATCATTGTTCATGACATTAATCTGGTGAACATTGAGCCGCTTAAATCCATAGAATGTGGCGTTCACTGGATCGGTATCAATGCATAAAGGGTTTCTGCCTTTGGCGACCTTATATTGCGCTAATGTGGATGATATAAATGATTTTCCTACGCCACCCTTACCTTGCAGAATCATATGAATTTTGGCCATCAGATTAACTCCTCTTTTTCAGTTGCAGAAATAAAACGAAATCCTTCTAGATCATTTGGCGTTGACTTGCTTTGATCAATGCGTTGGTCTTTCTTTTTATCTTCAAAAACATGTCGGTTGACCAGTGTCCTGAACCATTGATAGGAGCACTTAATCTTTCCCTCGACATGTAACGTGTTCCAGATTTGCCGAACCGTCCAGCCGTCTTTTAATGCTTTCTCGATCTCAGGTCTCAATGCGATGAACATGGGCAAGAATTGCTTTCCCGTGTTTTTGTTTTTATCCGTATGAAACGCAATTCGTTCTGATAAAGATTTAGTCATCACAATTTCTTCAGAAAATAATTTATTTTGGCGTCAAAACATTTTTTAGTTTCTTTTTGTTGTTTTGTGTTTCTTTCAGTTTCTTTTAATTTCTTATTGTTTCTTTTAGTTTCTATGTGACTTTTTTTTAGTTGAAAGAAGCTTCTTTCAAGTGTTTTTATACTATTTGAAACTATCATATAACGAAAAGAAAGTATTTGCAATTATCGTATATACTGATAGTATATTAAAAGAAACTCACTTTACCGGGCAAGATATGTGGAGATGGCCATCTTTTCCACTAACTTATTCGCACAAAGTGTGCTCAACGAGGATCTTGCTATACGAGGAAAGCAGAAATGATGATTAAAAAACGCCAAAAAGCCACGACAAGACAAGCCAGGCAAAAGTGTCTTAGGGTTCCCGTGCTACCAACTGAGGAAGTGGAAATAAAAAGCAAAGCACAGGGCGCGGGCTTACCCGTCGCCAAGTATCTGCGTAACTTGGGGTTGGGTTATCAAGTGCCAAGCATCATAGACAGCAGGCAAATAGATAGCCTGTTAAAAATAAACGGCGATCTTGGCAGGCTGGGCGGATTGATAAAGCTATGGCTAACAAGTGACAGTCGCACAAAATTTATAGGCAAGTCGAAGTTACTGCAGACGCTAGACCAGATCAGGGACACGCAAAACAAAATGCTGGACGTAATTATTAAATTAAGAAAATAACTTTCAAACATATTTTTTAACTTAAGCAGCTTAAATACGATGATCGCTAAAATAATACCCATCAAGTCAGCTCGCAAAAGCAGTTTCTCTGCTTTGGTGCGCTATTTGACTGACGATCAGAACAAGACTGAGCGCATCAGCCAAATACAGGTTGTGAATTGCTATACAGAAGAGATAACCGCCGCTCTTCTTGAAATACAAAACACACAACAAATGAACACCAGAGCCAGATCAGACAAGACCTGCCATCTTGTGCTTAGCTTCCCAGAAGGGGAGCGTCCAGGGCATGACGATCTTAACGCAATTGAGAGGCGCTTCTGCGAAGTGCTAGGGTTTGAAGAACATCAACGCTTCAGCGTGGTACATGACGACACCAATAATCTACACATCCATATTGCGATTAACAAGATTCATCCCAGAAAGCATACGATCCACAATCCCTTCTTTGACTACAAAAAAGTAGCGCAGCTTTGCGAGCAAATAGAACGCGAATATGGCTTGACCATAGTCAATCATGAAGCTGGGCGTGATGCAGCTAAAAAAGAAACAGAGATTGAAGCCAAAGCGGGTGTTGAAAGCTTGATTGGCTGGATTAAGCGAGAGTGTATTGATGAAATCAAGTGTGCGGATAATTGGCAGGATTTGCACAAAGTGTTGCAAAGAAATGGCCTTGAAATCAGAGAGCGCGGCAATGGCTTTATATTTATGTCGAGTAGTGGTGTCGCTGTTAAAGCCAGCTCTGTTGATCGCTCCTTATCCAAAGGAAACTTAATTAAAAGATTGGGAGAGTTCGATTATATTGATGACTCTCTAGGTTCGCAAAAACCAGCTGATAAACAATATCAGCCTAGACCCGTACAAACTAGGCACGACACAACAAAGCTCTATGCCCGTTATCAGGCCGAGCAGATTGATTCGGCAACACAGCGCACAAACCAATGGAAAGTGCTGCGTAACAAAAGAGATCTATTAATAGAGCGAGCCAAAAAAGAGCAAAAGCTTAAACGATCCATTATTAAAAGTATTCATGCCGGACAATTTGCCAAGAAATTGATGGTTAGCGCAGCCCATCAGCAGTTTAAAGCCACTATAGAAATCATCAAAGAAGATTATCGTGAAAGTTACCAGGCTAGCAAAACAAAACATTCGAGAATGGCCTGGCTGGATTGGCTGGTTAAAGAGGCCAAGCATGGGAATGACGAAGCGCTGGAAATCTTGCGATCAAGAAGAAACAATCGACACCAGGGAAACAATGTTTCCGGTGATCATGCTAACAACAGTGCCAGCGACATAAAAGATAGCTTTGTCGAGTCCATCACTAAAAACGGCACGGTCATTCACAAAGTTGGATCAACAACCATTCGGGATGATGGCAAACGATTGATTGTCTTGCCAGACACATCGCGTGAAGCATTGGCACATATCTTGCAAGTAGCAATACAACAATACGGCAATCACTTGGCTATCAATGGCACGGATCAATTTCGCTCTGAAATCGCACAAGTTTCAGTGAACAAAAAGATGCGCATCACCTTCGACGACAAAGTATTGGAGCAGCACCGCCAGCAATTAATGAAACAGCAAATCATTTCAACAAAGCAAAAAACCAAAGCTAGAGGAATTTCATTATGACTAAGGACAACAACCGTTTTGGGAAAGATAAAGGCGCAGACAAGAATAAAAGAATGGTAGGTTTCCTGACCATTATTTTTTTAGTTGGTGGGCTTCAAGTTGCCACACAATATTTTGCGCACAAATTTAATTATCAGCCGCAACTCGGCGCTCATTTCAATCATATCTATGAACCCTGGGCGATTCTGTTGTGGGTTGATAAATGGTACGGCCAATATCCAGCACTATTTGACTTGGCAGCAAGCATCGGTGTTTTGTTCTCCAGCATCGGTTTGATACTCGTGCTCATCATTAAAATGGTACTGGCTAATTCATCCAAAACCAATCAAGGATTGCATGGCTCAGCAAGATGGGCAGATAAAAAGGACATTGATAAAGCCGGATTACTAGCAACGAGTAAAAATAAAAACAGTGACGCGGTGTATGTCGGCGCATGGCAAGACAAGTCCGGCAAAACGCATTACCTCAAACACCGTGGCCCAGAGCATGTTTTATGTTATGCGCCCACCCGTTCAGGCAAGGGTGTCGGTTTGGTAATACCAACTTTATTGTCCTGGACTCAAAGCGCAGTCATCACAGACCTAAAAGGTGAGTTATGGGCAATCACCGCCGGTTGGCGTAAATTCCATGCAAAAAATAAAACGCTGCGCTTTGATCCAGCATCCGCGACAAACAGTGTTTGTTGGAATCCATTAGATGAAATCACAGTAGGCACTGGAACAGAAGTAGCCGATGTGCAAAACCTGACGACCCTGATTGTTGATCCTGACGGTAAGGGATTGCAGACCCATTGGCAAAAAACCAGTCAGGCGCTTCTTGTGGGTGTGGTTTTGCATGCCTTGCACAAATCGATAAGAGAAGGTACGCCAGCTACTTTGCCGCATGTCGATGCCATGCTGTCTGATCCTGACCGCGATGTACGAGAACTATGGATGGAAATGGTCATGCAAACATACCTGGATGGTCAAAGCCATCCGGTTATCGCTGCTGCCGGGCGAGACATGCTGGATCGTCCTGATGAAGAAGCTGGTTCTGTGTTGTCGACCGCGAAATCCTACTTGTCTTTGTATCGTGATCCCATTGTCGCTCAAAATATCAGTACCTCTGATTTCAAAATCCGCGACCTAATGCACCATGCCGATCCAGTCAGCTTGTATATTGTTTCAAACCCCAATGATAAATCTCGATTGCGCCCCTTGATCCGTATTTTGCTCAACATGATCGTCAGAAAGCTGGCTGACCAAATGACATTCAAAGACGGGCAGCCGGTGGCGCATTACAAGCACAAATTATTGTTAATGCTCGATGAATTTCCAAGTTTGGGTAAGCTGGAAATCTTTCAGGAATCATTGGCGTTTATCGCAGGCTACGGCATGAAAGCTTATTTGATCTGCCAGGACATCAATCAACTCAAAAGCCGTGAAACCGGATACGGCCATGATGAGGCCATCACTTCTAATTGCCATATTCAAAATGCGTTCCCACCCAACCGGATCGAGACAGCCGAACCACCAGTGGCCGCAGGTCATCCATGATGCATGGGCATGTCACGCGCACCATGCAAGAGACACAACGTGCATTACTAACGCCGGATGAATGCATGCGCATGCCAGGGCCAGTGAAAGATGAAAACGGCCAGATAACCAAGCCGGGTGACATGATTATTTATGTTGCGGGGTACCCAGCGATTTATGGAAAACAGCCTTTGTACTTCCAGGACGAAGTCTTTTCTGCGCGATCAAAAGTTAACCCGCCTATTGTGAGCGATAAATTAATTCAGCCGGAAAGCATATGAAGAAAACAGTAAAAATCTTGGGATTGACTGTTTTAACAATCAGTGTTGGTTTGTTTTTGCTGAGTATTGTTTTTCGTCTCACGGGTATTTATATCAATACCACGCCTAGCTTTCCAGTCGGTTTTTACAAGATTGTTGATATGCCCATAACCAAGGGCGCGTATGTCTCTTTCTGCCCTCCGCAGGAAAAAGTATTTGATATGGCCATGGCGCGACATTACATCAACACAGGCAACTGTCCGGGCGGTTATGGAATGTTGCTGAAGCGTGTTTTTGCACAGGCGGGTGATACGGTTTCCATCAATAAAGCAGGCATTGTAGTGAATGGCGAATTATTGCCTAACAGCGCTCAAGTAAGCGCAGATATTGATGGTTACGCAATGCCGCAATACCGTTTAGAGACCGTGCTAGATGATTCTGAATTCCTGTTGTTATCAGACTTAAATCCCAATTCTTTTGATGCACGTTATTTTGGCTTGATTTCACACGTGCAGATTAAGCATGTTGTTGAACCGCTTTATATCTGGAGTGATTAAAACCAAAGGAGGAGTGCAGTCATGAGCGAAACTGAAGAAAGCAATGATTCTACAAACGATCTTGAAATCATGGATCAAGTGATTAAAGAGAAACTTCTTGATGCAGAAACGCCCGGTTTTGAGGTCGAATTTAGCCCGGACGAAGCAGATTCATTGGGTGCATTTGAGGAAACGGCTTTAACTGAGAAAGACGCGATGGATAGCGTGATTGATCAACTCTTAACAGAAGTGGGGTCACTCAAATGAAAAATTCTAAAAAAGCCTTTCATGAACAAGTTGCTGAAAATCTGATTGCACAACTCAAGCAAGGCACAGCGCCCTGGCAAAAGCCGTGGCAACCCGGCGATCCCGTAACAGGATTGCCTCATAACGCAACATCAGGCAATAGATACAGAGGCATCAATGCATTGCAGTTAATGAGTCAACCTTATGTTGATACACGTTGGATGACTTATAAGCAAGCAACCACTTTAGGGGCGCAAGTCAACAAAGGCGAAAAAGGTACGCTGATTCAATACTGGAAATTTAATGACGAGCGTATTAAAAAAGATGATAACGGCAAGCCTGTTCTGAATGAAAAAAAAGAACCCATTAAAGAGAAGATCAGGCTAGAACGCCCCAGGGTGTTTTATGCCACCGTATTTAATGCTGAACAGATTGACGGTTTGCCGCCACTCGTTATTAAAACCCCTGAATGGGAGCCATTAGATAGGGCTGAACAGATATTACAAGCATCTAATGCGGTGATTAAGCATGGTGAACATAACCGTGCATTTTATCGACCAGCAACAGACAGTATTCATTTGCCACATAAGAACCAGTTTGAAACACCTGATCGGTACTATGCCACGGCACTTCATGAATTGGGTCATTGGTCTGGACACGAGACACGTCTTGCTCGTGATCTCTCAAACCCTTTTGGCAGTGAAGCGTATGCGAAGGAAGAATTACGCGCCGAGATTGCCAGTATGTTGTTAGGTAGTGAATTGGGCATTGGTCATGATACAGGGCAACATGCGGCTTACGTGAATCACTGGATTAAGGCACTGCAAGAAGATCCCAATGAAATATTTCGCGCTGCTGCCGATGCTGAAAAAATTCAAGACTATGTACTTTCTTTAGCGCAAGAGCAAGAAATTGTTGCTCGTGAGGAAATCAAAGTGAATCAGATCAATCAACAAGCCGCAGTCTATACAAGCCAACTATCGCCTGATATAGCAACCGTTGCTACTCAAAATATAGCAGCTTTCAATAATTTGACCGCTGACCTGCCAAAAAATGAGTTGTATGCAATGCTTCTGGTCTCTGATGCACACAAGTTCTATAAGAATGGCAGCATAGATAATCTCGAATTTGAAGAAACTGCCCAAAACAAACTAGGTTTTAATATTCCTGCCGACTGGAACGGGCGTATTCAAATACAAGGCAATGCGATTCGACAAGAGGCTAATGGTGATGAATCGGTTGTGTCTGCTGATTCTCTCAATGTGGAACCACAATTTTACGGTGTTTATGCGCTACGTGATGACAATACGTTTCAATGGTTAAAAGACGTTGATACGGAACAAGAAGCCAAAGATCTGGCCAATCGTCTCTCATTGATTGATGCTGCCTCGGAGAAAAACGAATATGAAAAGGCGATCAAGCTTGCGCGTATCAATGAAGAACGTGTTCGACATGATCCACAAAGCAAAGCAGAAGATATTTCAGCAGCTAACGAGCAGCGACAATCAACGGAATCTATTGCCATGTCCAAAGATCAAGTAAATCAAACAGAACTTAGGGAATTAGAGAACAAGCCCGTTGAAAAACCCAAACAAAAGGCTATGGCCACCCGTCAATATTTGGCAGTGCCTTACAAAGAAAAAGACTTGGCAAAGGCCGCAGGTGCGAATTGGGACAATACGGCCAAGGCTTGGTTTGTTGGGGAAAATGCAGACATTCGCGCATTGCAACGCTGGCTCCCTGAGAATGTGGCCAAATCGCAAACCCCTGCTATGCGTCCAGAAGTCGAGTTTAGTAAGTTTTTGCGTTCACATGGTTGTGTACTTGACAGTAATCATCCGGTGATGGACGGTTCCACGCAGCGTATTAAATTGGTTGATGATAAGAAAAGCGCGAAAACAGGATTCTATGTTGCGCATACAGACGGGCATCCTGCTGGCTATTTCAAGAATAATCGCAGTGGTGAAGAGGTTCGTTGGAAATCTAAAGGCTATGCATTAACTGTTGATCAAAAAGCTGATTTGAGTGCCCAGGCCGCAATCAATAAACAAAACCGCTCAGCGGCTCAGCATATGAGGCAAAAGGAAGTAGCGGATGCGATCAAAGTGCTGCTTGCAATAGCACCCGTGGCTAGCTCTGAGCATCTTTATTTGAAAAATAAGAATGCCCGACCGGATGGTCTGAAATTAGTACCGGGTAATGCTGCTGGCCTGCCTCGTAATTCAATTATTAAGATTGGCAAGAACCGCAGTGAAGCCAAACAATTGCGTGAAGACAATCCTGAAAGCATTGTATTTACAGCCGGTGATTTATTGCTGCCTGTGCAAGACATCAACAATGAAATCTGGTCAGTGCAGACCATACAGCCAAACGGCACTAAGTATTTTGCAACGGGTAGTAAAAAGGAAGGGAATTTTTATGTGGTGAATGGCGCTAATAATATCGCCGCATTAGAGACAACACCAGCCATCGTGATTGCCGAAGGTTATGCGACCGCAGATACCTTATCGCAAGCTCTTGGTCAGCCAGTTGTTGCGGCTTTTGACTCAGGTAATTTATCAAAAGTGGCCACAGAATTACATGACAAATATCCAGATAAGCCCATCATTATTGCCGCTGATGATGACCATGTTCAAGAAGCCAAGAAGGGTAAAAATCCGGGCAAAGAAAAAGCGGAGGAGGCGGCTGCATTAGTTAATGGCACGGCTATTTTGCCAATTTTTGCGCCGAGTGAAAAAGTGTCGTCTGGATTGAGTGATTTTAATGATCTTGGCAATGGAAGCAAGTTAGGTAGTTCGGCGGTTAAGCGTCAAGTACAGCCCGTGATAGATAAAGCTATCGTTGAAGCAAAGCGGCAACAGATACAAGATCAGCTTAAGACAAAGAAAATTAAGCGTGTAGTTTCCATTTAATCATAAGGAGGTGGCATTATGAACGGTAATTCGTTGAAAATTTCAAGAAATCCATCAGGCCAAGAAGAAGGTGATCTTTATGAAAAAATTAGAACTCGTCCCGGTACAACCGAAAAACAAAAAGAAACCGGACGAAATGCCTATACAGAACTG
>CAXBGL010000064.1:0-13887 GCA_963975255.1 uncultured Nitrosomonas sp.
CCAATTTAAGCTGAATCAGGCCGCCTCTATTAGATGTTAACGGGACAGTAGTGCTATAAAATAGACTATTTTAGTCATTAGATACCAGCCCATGAAAAAATCAACACTTTCTTAAGTGTCTAACAGAGAAAATGTATTAGGAGTAATGTTACGCTAGGTGTGGCAGTTTCTTCCCCCTGGCTTTCATTCAAAACGCTTTAAATAGTTGAGCCAGTTACTCTTGGAATTTTCTGGACAACTTTCTTTTATTCTGTTATTAATGTCATGGTCCTTCTGATTTGAGTGGCCTTTAAGAGCTGTTTTGCATATTTTATAATTTAACTTGTCATAAATTTAAATATAGGAAATTAAGACTATGAAATACTCTCTCTTCGTTGCAGCTATGTTAGTACTGTTTTTAGTTGGATGTGGTGAACCAAAGCCAGGTCAGTATCCTCCAAGTCAAGATATCCTGAAAGATCGTGATAAAGCGAATCAAGAATAGGTATTGTCCTAAAAGCAATCAAGATAATAAAAAACCGCCCCATAGGGGCGGTTTTTTATTATCTTGATTGCTCGAGAATAATTGAAATGGTTGTTTTGCAAACGTAAGTATTTGGGCAAAAGCTTGATGCTAATCAAAGATAGCTGGTTGCCGTATATGGTACAGTGCATCTAATGCACTGGTGAGTCAAATCCAGTGTGATTATCTCATTTGTATAATTAGATTACTTAGATTATGCTATGACACATAGTGTAAACATAATATGGAGAGAGATTAAATGGTGAAATATTCACTGTTAGCGACAGCGCTTGTAATATTATTACTGGCTGCTTGTGAGGGTAAAAAAAGTCTTGATGGACATCCCATGGATAAGCCACCTCCCTCAGCATATGCTCCCCGGGATACTGAACCGGTTTTGGATGAGTCTGTTACAGATGAGTCTAGTGTGTCTAAGGAGGCCAGTGAAGGAAATGAATAAGGAGTAGATGATTACGGTAGTTTATTATCTTTTTAGCTTATGGCAGACCAGAAATAGGTTCTTCTCAAGTAAGAAAAGAAACCTATCAAAAACAAAAGAACCGCCCATCCAGGGCGGTTCTTTTGTTTTTGATTCTTAGTTTAGAATAATTCGGCGTTTCTTTAGACCTATTTTAGCTGTGCAAATAGTAAATCGAGAATACGGTGCGCAGTAGTGGAATCTACGGGAGTATCATCCTTTTCGTTAAATACAGATACTCTGCTGCTGCTTGCACCTATTTCCATAACCTGAATACGATATTTTTCGGTTTTGGTATCATCTGTATTATCTGTGCGCCAAAACATCAACCCTGACAAGATACCCTTGTCGTCTCCGCTTTTGTAATTATCGCTATCAGGATCGACGTAGCGTACAAAATAGATTCCATCTAAACGATTACGGTCTTCAACCGTAAAACCAACACGATCCAGAGCCAAACCAACACGACGCCATGATCGATCAAATGCCTCGTTTACAATAAGTGTTGTTGCTTCCTGATTACGATCAATGTGCGCACGTTCTTGTGTAGTGCTGATAGTTGTTAGCACTTGTTGTACTTGCTCTTCCTGCACGCCAAAACGTATCATTAGGCGAGAAAGCATTTCAGCTTCAAGATCTGGATCGCCGGAGCGAGGTTGCCAGATAGTGCGCTGTGTAATGCCACCTTCAATGACTTCATCCATACCGCGATGGCTAATATAAATTTCAGTTGTTCCTGTTTGACTACGTTCTAGTCGGGTACGAAACTTATCTCGCTGGGCAGTTGAATAAATGCTATCTAGAAAAGTTGAGAGAATATTACGAATAAAGCCCTGTGGTATTTTAGCGCGATTTTCCGCCCAATCAGTTTCGATGATTCCAGCTTCAGGGGTTTCCAGTTTGATCAGAAAACCCAGTTCTTGCCAAAATTCTTTTACGATGGGCCATACCTCTTCAGGTGCTTGGGGTACGACAAGCCAACGTTGTGTGCCCGCACGTTCAATGTGTACACCCTGACCGGAGATGGGTAGTAGAGAAGATGATCTTGTTCCCGTTTGCCCACCTTGTTCACTGTTGAAAGTAGAGAATGTTGTGCTACTGGGTGAATTGAGGCTAGGTATAGCATAACGCTCATCTATTTCAGGTGTAATCAAATCTGGAGGTATTTCCAAAGGGGGTAATTTACTTGCTGACTTGTAATCTATTTTTTTATTTTCAGGTAAAAAATTACAACCTGTGATTGTTAGTGATAGTGCCAGTAACAGTACCATATAGGGTATGGCTATATTCCACCATATCGATTTTGACATTTTATTCCTTTAAATTATGAATTTCGGCTAAATTCATAGCTTCTCTGACAAGTTGAAAATACTGACTTGATAATGGTGTCAAAGGTAGGCGTATTCCAGTATTGATTAACCCCATTTGGGCCACCGCCCACTTTACGGGAATGGGATTGGCTTCCACAAATAAATCTACATGTAAGCCCATGAGTTTGTTGTTGGCAGCACGAGCTGTAGCTAAATCTCCATTAAATGCGGCATCACACATTATACGCATTAACTTTGGCGCTACATTTGCTGTGACCGAAATGACACCATGCCCACCTAGCAGTAATATAGCCAAAGCACTGGCATCATCGCCACTATAAGTCCAAAAATTGGAAGGTGCACGACGCAATAGGTCTGTGCCTCGTCCAATGTCTCCTGTTGCGTCTTTGATGCCAATAATATTGGGGATTTGTGCAAGCCGTAACGTCGTGTCGTTGCTAATGTCAGCAACTGTTCTACCGGGCACATTGTATAAAATATGTGGAATATCTACTGTTTCGGCGATTGTTTTAAAGTGCTGGTACAAGCCTTCTTGAGTGGGTTTGTTGTAATAAGGCGCTACTGACAGACAAGCATCGATACCAACATTTTTTGCATAGATCGATAGATCAATCGCTTCGCGCGTCGAATTGGCACCAGTCCCTGCAATCACGGGGATACGCCCAGCTACGTGATCTACTGCAGCACTCATTAGCAAATGATGTTCATCAAAATCTACTGTAGGTGATTCACCTGTTGTGCCGACCACCACTATACCATCGGTGCCCTGATCGATATGGAAATCAATGAGAGCTCGAAAGCGTTCTAGGTCTAATCCGCCATCTTCATCCATGGGAGTGACGATAGCAACCAAGCTACCTTTAAACATGACAGTCTGTCCAGTGAAAAGTATCCATTCTACCTGAAACCAATGCGCCTTAAGTTAGGATTCATTTGTCTTGGAAAATTGCATCATGCTATTTTTATAATCTACTCGGATTGTGTCGTTAGTGGCAAAATTGCCTTCCAATAATTCCTTTGCCAAAGGATTCTCAATTTGAGCCTGGATTGCACGTTTTAATGGTCGTGCACCAAAAACCGGGTCGAAACCAGCTTGGGAAAGTTCTGATAATGCTGCTTCCGTAACTTGTAGTTTGATTTCTAGTTTTGCTAATCTAGCTTCGAGATATTGCAGTTGAATTCCTGCGATTGATTTAATATGTTTGGCATCCAATGAATGGAAAACGACCACTTCATCGATACGATTTATGAATTCTGGACGAAAGTGGGTTTTTACTTCTCCCATGACTGCCAGCTTAATGTCTTGATAATCACTTCCAGACATTTCTTGTATCATTTGCGAGCCCAGGTTAGAGGTCATAATAATCACAGTGTTTTTGAAATCTACCGTGCGGCCTTGGCCATCAGTCATACGCCCGTCATCCAGTACTTGTAGCAGTACATTAAATACATCAGGGTGTGCTTTTTCTACCTCATCAAGTAAGATTACAGAGTAAGGTTTTCTACGGACGATTTCAGTAAGATAGCCGCCTTCTTCATAGCCTACATAACCTGGTGGCGCGCCAATCAGTCGTGCCACGGCGTGTTTTTCCATAAATTCTGACATGTCAATGCGAATTAAATGGTCGTCTGAGTCAAACAAAAAACCAGCAAGAGCTTTGCATAACTCAGTCTTGCCTACGCCAGTGGGTCCCAAGAATAAGAAGGATCCATATGGTCTATTGGGATCAGCAAGTCCAGCACGAGAGCGACGAATTGCATCGGATACCAGGCGTACAGATTCGTCCTGTCCGATCACGCGTTCATGAAGTTTCTGTTCCATCTGTAAAAGTTTCTCACGTTCACCCTGCATCATTTTGGAAACGGGGATGCCGGTAGCCCGTGATACTACTTCGGCAATCTCTTCTGCCCCGACTTGAGTACGCAGAAGCTTTGGTTTACTCAGCGCATTACTCTGTTTTGCTATTTCATTTTTTTGAAGTTGGTCACTGGGTTGGGATTGTAACTGTGCTTCTAGTTCAGGCAGGCGACCATATTGTAATTCTGAAACTTTTTGTAAGTCACCTTTACGCATCGCGGTTTCTATTTCCAGCTTGACTTTCTCCATTTCCTCTTTAATATGCTGGGAGCCTTGAACATGGGATTTTTCTGTTTTCCAGATTTCTTCCAGATCAGTATATTCACGTTCTTTCTGCCTTATCTCATCTTCCAGTAAGTGAAGGCGTTTTAGTGAAGCTTCATCCTTTTCCTTTTTGATTGCCTCGCGTTCGATTTTGAGTTGTATCAAACGACGATCAAGTTTGTCCATTACTTCTGGTTTGGAGTCAATTTCCATACGAATGCGTGCGCCTGCTTCATCAATTAGATCAATCGCCTTGTCGGGCAGGAAACGATCTGTAATATAACGATTAGACAATTCGGCCGCAGCCACAATGGCTGGATCGGTGATATCTACGCCATGATGAATCTCGTATCTCTCTCGTAATCCACGTAAAATTGCTATCGTTGCTTCTACGGTAGGTTCGTCCACCAGTACTTTCTGAAAGCGTCGTTCCAGTGCGGCATCCTTCTCGATATATTTGCGGTATTCATCTAATGTCGTGGCGCCTACACAGTGTAATTCCCCACGCGCTAGCGCTGGTTTCAACATGTTGCCTGCATCCATTGCGCCTTCTGCCTTGCCTGCACCAACCATAGTGTGTAGTTCGTCAATGAAGAGAATAGTGCTGCCATCATCTTGAGCCAATTCTTTTAGAACCGATTTAAGGCGTTCTTCAAATTCTCCTCGGTATTTGGCTCCTGCTAATAATGCTGCCATATCGAGTGATAACACGCGTTTGTCTTTCAAACTTTCTGGAACTTCACCATTGATAATGCGCTGAGCCAAACCTTCGACAATGGCAGTCTTCCCCACGCCAGGTTCACCAATGAGTACGGGGTTGTTTTTGGTGCGTCGTTGTAATACTTGAATAGCTCGGCGAATTTCATCATCACGTCCGATGACAGGATCGAGTTTACCCATGCGTGCACGATCAGTCAGATCAAGGGTGTACTTTTTCAGTGATTCGCGGCTGCTTTCGGCTTCAGCATTACTGACATGTTCGCCACCTCGCACAGTATTGATGGCTTGTTCTAGTGCAGCATAGTTGGCGCCATGCTGTTTTAGAAGTGTTCCCGTTGTCCCTGGGTCTTGAAGTATCACCAGCAAGAACATTTCTGATGCAATAAATTGATCTCCGCGTTTTTGTGCTTCCTTATCAGCTAAGTTCAGTAGATTACCCAAATTGCGTGAGACATTGACTTCTCCACCAGTCCCTTCTGCTTTGGGCAAACTATCAATACTTTTCTTGAGTGCATTTTGGAGTGGCGCAACATTCACTCCCGAACGTTGCAGCAATGAAATCGTGCCACCATCTTCCTGTTGTAATAGCGCAAGCAACAGGTGTTGTGGTTCAATACATGAATGATCTTGTCCAACGGCCATGCTCTGCGCATCAGCCACAGCTTGTTGGAATTTGGTGGTTAATTTGTCAAAACGCATAGTATGCTTCCTTAATTGGTAATTGGTTCTTATGTGGGGGGAACGGTTTAAAATTTCAAGAGCGCATTATCCTAAATTCCTTAGTTGACTGTGTCCAAGTATGTGATTTTTCGGGCTGCCTGACAGAGCGCAACGCAGGCAGGTGATCTCAAAATCGCACAATGGGCTCGTAGCAGCATCCCATATTAAGTGATCTTTTGAGACCATTCGGCCAACACCTGTGTGGTTTTTCCATGGCCATGAAATGGTTAACTGAGGAATCTAGTATTAAGGTAACTTAGGCAGAATGCCGTTTTTGGGGTAGATGAATGAGGTGTTTTTTTAATTTGTTTTTGATTTCTGATGCGGGGAATGGTTTGCTGAAAAAGTATCCTTGATATCGGTTGCATCCTTGTTGTATGAGAAAATTGAGCTGTTCCTCTGTTTCGACACCTTCAGCAATAATATCAATTTTTAAACTGTTAGCCATGGCAATAATAGCAGCAACAATCGCACGATCACTTGAATCCGTTATGATATCTTGTACAAATGAGCGATCAATTTTTAGCGTGTTAATCGGGAACCGTTTTAGATAGCTGAGGCTAGAGTATCCAATTCCAAAATCATCAATTGAGATTTGTAACCCTATGTTACTGAGCTGATTCAGTGTATTAACGACTTTCTCGATATCGTCAACAAGGAGACTTTCCGTTATTTCCAATGTTATGTGTGATGCTTCAATGCCTGTTTTATCTAGAATTTGTGTAATGTTATTTACCAGCGCATTATCTCGAAATTGCCTGGTTGAAAGATTGATTGCCAGCTGAGGTACTTCATATCCTTGATCATGCCAGGTTTTTATTTGCTTACACGCTGTTTGTAGTACCCATTCTCCGATTGGAATAATTAAACCAGTTTCTTCAGCCAATCCTATGAACTTGAGCGGAGAGATCAGCCCATGTTCAGGATGTTGCCAACGTAGCAATACTTCCATGCCATGCAGTTCATAATTCGGCATGTTGATGACTGGCTGGTAAAATAGAATGAGTTCATTACGTTCCAGTGCATAACGGAGATCTGTACTTAATGTATGCTTCTCATGAGCAGATTGACTCAGCTGTTGTGTAAAGAATTGATAATTATTTCGGCCAGACACTTTGGCATGATACATGGCGACATCACTGTTCTTCAAAAGTGTCTCCGCATTATTTCCATCTTCAGGGAAAATAGCGATTCCAATACTGCCCCCAATATGTAATTCTTTTTTATTGATTTGATAAGGCCGTATCAACGCGTCCAGTATTTTCTGTGCCACCGTCCCTGCATCCAGGGCTCCAGCAATGCTCTGCAACACGACAATAAATTCGTCTCCACCCTGGCGTGCAACGGCATCTTCATTGCGCACACTGGCTATGAGTCTTTTTGAAACTTCTTTGAGTAGGCAATCACCTACATCGTGACCCAGTGAATCATTAATAACCTTGAAATGATCCAGATCAATAAACAATACTGCCATTTGTTTTTGGTTTCGCTTATCATGTGCGAGTACTTGTTGAATACGGTCTTGCAGTAGAACTCGATTCGGCAAGCCAGTCAATGTGTCATGCGTTGCCATATCGAGAATGCGCTGCTCAACCTGTTTGCGTTCAAGCCACCTACTCAGGTCATTTGCAATGATGTCGATTAGACTCTGTTCTTCGGGCAACAGGAAAGGCATTTTTTTCGGATAAAACGTTTGTAATTGACCACTTGTTTTTCCATTGATAATGATCGGTACATGGAATACACGCGTTAGCGTATTATTGTATTTCTCAGTGGTAAACAGTTGGCTATTAAGTGTAATAGTAGCAGCAGTTTCTGGGAATTGCATGGCCTGTTCAATGTGATCAAGAATTTTTGGGCAAGTCTCATCAATAGTGAGATTAAGTCTCAATTCACGGCCTACAGAATGGAGACAGCTAATTTCTTTTAATCTTTCGCTTAATTCGAGATCTTTTTGTTTTTTAGCCGTGATGTCAACCCTGGCACTAAGAAAACGATCAATTTGTTTGCTCTTATTCATAATCGGTACAATCGTTGTATCTACCCAGAAGAGTGAGCCATCTTTTTTACGATTACATATTTCTCGATGCCAGATATTGCCCTTTTTAATAGTTGTCCATAATTCCGTAAAAAATTCATTTTTGTGCGTGTCAGAATTAAGAATGCGATGATTTTGGCCAACTAATTCTTGTTGGCTATAACCACTGACTTCAGAGAATTTCTCATTGACTTGCAGGATACGTCCATCACGACTAGCGATTGAAATCAAAGTAAGCTCGCCAATGGCATCAATATAGGCGGCCAGTTCAGTGGAGGCTTGTTCTGCATGTTCTTTGGCTAGGAGTAGCTCAGTATTAATTCCCAGTGTTTTTTGTTCAGATTTAACTAGTTTGCGTACCAGCGGCATCATCAGCCAATAAAGCATCGCCATACCGCAGAGTACCAATATAGTGAGATAATAGAAGATGGTTCTGATTTGTTGAGTGATGGGCTGGTAGAGTTCTTTCTCATCAATTTTTAACACTGTACCGAGACCATAAGCCATGGGAGAATGGGCTGCGACTACTTTTTCTTGGCGGTAGTCTTTGGCAAACATAATGCCACTTTTTCCTTCCAAAGCATAATGCATGGGTAATGGCTGATTAGAAATGATGCGATTTACGCGCTTGAATTCATGGTCACCAATGCCATGTAGAAAACAGTCCATTGCCTGTTTATTGTCATGCGCGGGTGCGCATAGCATAAAGTCGCCTGTTTCACCAATTAAGTGAGCATTATTAAAGGCTTGTGAGAGTATTGGCTGACGTTTCTCCGTTAGGATGTTACCAATGTGCTGACCTGCCTGATTTTTGATATCTATAATTATACGTAGCAAAAATTGTTCCTTCCATAGAAGGAATGCACGGATATCTTTTTCTGTTTTTAGCTGAACCATTAACGCAGGATTCTGAGTAATATGGCCCTCGTTTACTATTTTGTTTGCCTTATTATCGTATATCACGATTCCAGAGAAACGGTTTTGTAGCAGCACATCCGAAATTTGACTCAAGCTGATTAATTGTTCGTTTCTGCCTTGTGGTGCTTTAGTCAATTCCAGATGCTGAGTCAGAGAGAGATGCTTTGCTACTATCTGTGTATCTGACAATTCTTTATTAATCTGGTGGTTGAACAAACTAATTTTGTTCTGTAATGCTACTTTAAGGCTTGCACTGAGATTGGATTCTGCTTGTCGTTGCATGACGGTATAAACAGAAATACCCGCTGATAGGGTTAATACAATTAATATTAGTCCGCCTATCAAGCCGATTTTGTGCTCATCATGCGGTAAAGACAAAAGCGGCTCCTGTAAATATAGAGTGACTGTTTTTTTGTGCTAATAATTTCACAGGGTCATGAAAATAAATAGGTTTGTCTTTGAATATATTCGTATAGTATAAATTGTAATACTTTATTCCTAATATAGAATAAAGGGTGTTTCTGTTGGTAGTTTGTGCTGATATTAAGCAGAATATTCTTAATGTAAATAATAGCTTTGCTGATTATGTGTTTGATATTGATCTATGGAGTCCACATACTTGATGAATGAAATCGAAAACAACGTCAGGCAGGCGCTGGCTGAGGATATAGGTGAGGGTGATCTCACTGCATCTTTGATCCCTGTCAATAAGAAATTGATTGCTGATGTGATTTCCAGGGAAAAAATGATCTTGTGTGGAATCCAATGGTTTGAAACCTGTTTCCAAATGCTGGTACCTGATACATGTGTGCGCTGGTTTGCCAAAGATGGTGAGGCGGTTTCTGCTGGACAGAAAATATGTGACATAACCGGGGACGCACGTATATTACTGTCTGCCGAACGTCCTGCGCTTAATTTTTTACAAATGTTATCAGCTGTCGCTACCCAAACACGACGTTTTGTAGATATTATCTCAGGAACAAATGCAGTGATTGTTGATACGCGAAAAACATTGCCGGGACTACGCTTTGCACAAAAATATGCGGTTAAATGTGGTGGTGGGGTTAATCATCGTTTGGGTCTGTACGATGGTATTCTGATCAAGGAAAATCATATTATTGCAGCAGGTGGAATTAAATTGGCACTAGAACGTGCACGAGAGGTTGCGCCACCAGATGTATGTATTCAAATTGAAGTGGAATCTCTGGAGGAGTTACAGTCTGCGTTGGTTGCAGGAGCAAAAATGGTTTTATTGGATAACTTTTCTTTGGATCAATTGCATGATGCAGTTATTTTAACTAACCTACAACCTGGGAATAATGTGATATTAGAGGCATCTGGGAGTATTAATTTAGAAAATGTACGTAGGGTGGCGGAGACAGGTGTTGATAGAATCTCTGTCGGGAGTCTTACCAAGGATGTTAAGGCAGTGGATCTGTCGATGCGTTTCTCAAAATTGAATAATTGCCGAATCAGTTCTTGACTCAATATTTATGAACTTAGTTAAAGAAGGTTTGCCTATTATCTTTAGTGTTTAGGTATGGTGAGAATTAGAATATGTTGGAAAATTGGTGCGGGAGGCTACATGTGTATAAATAAATATCCTGTTGAGAATAGCGGATTTACGCGATATGTGCTGGCTGCGGTATTTATCTTCAGTTTGATCGTAGTTGCAATACCGATGGCCGATGCTAGAAATTTCGGTAATCACGGTAATCACGGTAATCATGGTAGTTCTGGTCTACATGGAGGCCATGGCAGACACCAAGACGGCCATAGTAGGCATTTTGGTGGCAATAGGCATATTGGTAGAAGCCATGGTTTCGGAAGTCACCGGGGGCGCCATAGCGGTTATGGGAGGCATCGGAACAGTTCCCGCCGAAGCTATAATTATTTTCCGCACAGATATGACTATTCTTATACACCTAGGTATTATTCATCCTATTCGTATTCAGGCTATACGCCAAGCTATGTGCCTGTTTCCTCTTATGTTAGCAGGAATACTTATTCAGGCGGGTATAGTAGGAATGCTTATCCAATTAGTTATTCTAGCGATACCCGTTTTTACGGTGCCTACAATACTCCCCCAACTGATATCCGTTACATAGAAAAGCCCCTTCCCTTAGCTGACACTGGTTACCTTGGAAACAAGGCTGGTAGTGCAGTGAGAGATGATACGGGCTGGCATCTGCTGACACAAAACAAAGCAGGTGAGGCGCTCAGTGTATTTGCTGGTCAGGTAATGCAGCACCGGAATGATGGGGTTTATAAGGTGGGCTATGCCCTATCAACAGCCATGCAAGGTGATTTGGAAAGAGCTGCTTGGGCGATGCGTCGTGCTTTTAGAATTGACCCGAATTCCTTGCATTATGTCAAAATCGAGGAGCCACTGCGGGCTCGTATTGATAATCTTATCGCAGAATATAATTCCCGCTTGAATTATTCTGACGGAAATAACAATTCTGATTCAGCATTTATGATCGCAGCATTAAATTACTTGATACATAACGAGATTCTTGCACGCAGTGCTATTGAAGAGGCTGTAAATAAAGCAGGGGACAGTAGCCAGAGTGCGCAAAATTTATACAGCTTGGTAGTGAAGCGCTGAGAATAAATACCAAGTTGAAGGAGTGCTAGGATTGGAATGAATGCAATTATTTGTTTTCCATTGTATTAATAAATGCGTTCGCTTCATTAATAGATTTTTCCATAGAAGTTACCAAAGAAGATACATCAGATTTTATGGAGCCCAATTCCCCTTTTAATGAAGCAATCGCCCGGGCATTGAGGTTATGCTTTAGAAACAATACTTGATCATTAAAGACTCTGAGTATGGGTTCAATTTTAGCTTCAGAATTTTTCATTGAAGCGATCAGTTGCTTGTAGTGTCGTTTGGTTGCATCTAGTTTTTTCTGGCTACTACGCTTGTGATAAGCGCTGTCGTATTGTGTAATCTCATCTTTCCACTCAGCAAATAAAGCTTCGGAAACGTCTTCAATATCAGCAATTCGTTCATTAACTTCTTCAGCTTTATCTATACTTGCTTCGTATTCATCATTTAGTTTGTTATAAGTGGCTTCAAGATCGCCACCTTTAAAGTTTGTGACAGCGGTGAACTGTTCTAGTGCAGATTTAAACTGCTCTTTAGTTTCCTCTTGTGTATCACGTGCTTTTTCAACTCGATAAACCATGACATCGCGTTTTGGAATTCCCATTTTTTCTAGTCCGTCGTAATATACGGTTGAGCAGGCAGTTAGGGTTAGAACTATAGTAAGGACTAGTAATCGCTGATGATAATTCATAGTTATCTCCATCAAGTATTTCAAGCTATTATATTAAAAACAGATGTGTATTTTTTAAACTTTTTCAATTTCTTCAGAATTTAGCGTACGACACCGCGTCTGAGTAGTTGCCACATCATCTTAAATCCCCAAAGAATGGGATGGCGTCGAAACATGGGTGTAATTTCAACATGGACACCTGTATGTCGTTCAATTTTCCATGCGGCGTAATCCAGACAATCCCGAAAAGTAAGCGTGGCTTTTAATAAACGCAAAATAGAGAGTATCCGTCCTTGCCAACGCCGCACGCGCCAGCGCCACAATGCCTGTCGACGCATTGTTATATTGGTTAAACATTTGTAATGTCCATTAGATTGTATTTCGAGTATGTCTGTTAATGCAGGTCGGGCAGCAGCTGTGAGTCGTGTGAAGTCATCCAGATTAGTTTGTGCCAGATGGCGCGCGCGTGTTTCTCGCTCAGGTCGTAACTCAGCGGCGTAAGTAAGCATAAGGCTTTGGGTCCATAACGTTTCCACATCAATTGTTTTATTTTCCAAGGCTGCGATGCTGGTCTTGAGAAAAGTGACCACTGAATGGGCCAATATGTGGTGGATGCGTTGGCGATTCTGCTCATTGCGTGCATATAGAAGCCGTGAGGGTTGGGCGAAGCGCGCCCAGATATAAGAATGAAACCAATATTGGGCCCCGCATTCAAAGTCTTGCATGGAAATAATGGCATATTTGGCGCGCAGTGTTTTGCCCTGGTGAGTCACTTCAAGGTAAAAAACGTTGGGTGGTAACCATGCATTAAGGTAGCTTAAGTGACGTTCTGAGTATGCATTGCGGTATTGGTCTACAATTACGTAGAGATCGATGATTCCTTCGTCTAGGTTGCATGAATGTAAGCAGGATCCATAAAGAATTACCGCATCTAATGACACACTGAAACGTGTGATCAGTGCTTCGATAAATACTGAAAAGTCAGCGGATACAGCTCGAGCGCTCTGTGATGCGACTTCAGTGATTAATTCAGCTGGGAGTCTTTTGGGTGGTGTAGACACAAGATCTGCCATGATTAATGATTTGTCTTATAGTACTAAAAAAGTTACGGGATTGGTTGCGGTAATCTGTAGTGGCTCATTTTGGTCGGCTGATCGATACAGTTCACCATCAACAATATATTCATCATCCATATGTAGAGTTAATGTGTGGGTATTGTGGCTGTAATAGCCATCTTGCTCCTTAAGCGTATGACCCCGGCCTGAGAGTAACGGCCACAATGCACGCCAAAGATGTTTGCGTTGCTGATCCACCAATGTAACATGCAGCGGTGCTTGCTCTTGTCCCCAGTAGGGACGTATATTTAATAGTAAGCAATCTAATGCGCTGACGAGTGCAAACAAATAAGTGCCATGATGTAATGTTCCATTGGCCTCAACCATAGATATTTGCACAGGGGCCCATTCATTTTGATGGCGACCCAGTAGCATGCCTACAAGAGAACGTAACATAATCAGGACGGTAAAAATTCCACCTGTTATACCCAGTTGTTTGACGCTGCTGCGAGAAAATTTCACACCGCGTGCAACTAATCCAACCGCAAAGAACATACCGTAAACTTTAGCTGATCCAGCTTGTTCAATACACAATACAGGGCGCTGTACTAACACAGGTGCAGATGGTTTCAGCAGGTATTCATGTAGTCGCCACAAGACCTGATCTGGTCTGCCACGAATACCCAGATCCAATGAGGTCATATTGGTTGTTCCACCTGGGA
>CAXBGL010000065.1:0-13770 GCA_963975255.1 uncultured Nitrosomonas sp.
TAAGTTGATAAAATAACATCAACTTATCCGTCCATAAAATCGGGCCTAACTCACTTTAGTAATAGAAGGAGTTAGTGGCGTGCCAAAAATCAGTTGATTCTTCATAATCTATTTCTTCTACAATCCATTCTTAATTCTTATTCTGTTTAATACCATGCTGCTGCAACGCCCATTGCACATGTTCACGTACGAGTGGTGAATTATCATCACAACGTGTCTGCAGTGCATGAATCACCTCAGTGGAAGAAGACGCATTACCCAATCCGACCGCAATATTACGTAACCACTGTTCATGACCAATGCGACGAATGGGACTGCCTGCTAACTGGACGTCAAATTTTTCCTTACTCCAGACAAACAACTCAACCAGCGATACATCGTCTAGTCCATTACGAACAGAAAAATCGTTTTCATTGGTTATTTTGGCAAACTTATTCCACGGACAAACCAGCTGACAATCATCACAACCATAAATCCGATTTCCAATTAAAGGCCGAAAAATTTCTGGAATACTGCCTTTCAACTCAATTGTTAAATAAGATATACACCGTCTAGCATCTACTTGATAAGGTGCAATGATGGCCTGTGTAGGGCATATATCGATACATTTTGAACAAGTACCACAATAATTTCCAATGGGTTCATCAATGGGCAAGGGTAAATCTGTATACATCTCACCCAGAAAGAACATCGAACCTGCCTCGCGCGAAAGTAACAATGTGTGTTTCCCACGCCAACCCAAACCGGATTTTTGTGCCCACCCTACTTCCATGACAGGTGCACTGTCTGTAAAAACACGATAATTAAATTGCCCGACTTCCAGCGTAATTTTATCGGCTAATTTTTGTAACCGCGCGCGTAATACCTTATGGTAGTCACGTCCGAGTGCGTAGCGAGAGATAAAGGCATGATCACGCTCGTCAATCACTTCCCAACTATTTTTTGCTCTGGGTGGCGTATTATTCATACGCACAGAGATAATGCGTTGCGTTCCTGCCACAAGTTCCGCTGGACGTGACCGTTTTGTCCCATGTTTTGCCATGTAACCCATTTCACCGTGATATCCTTGATCGAGCCATTCAAACAAGCCTGATTCAGCATCTGACATATCTGCATGGGCATCTGAGATGCGCACATCCTGAAAACCGAGCTCCCTACCCCAGGCCTTGATTACAGTCGCCAAGGAGACAAAATCAGGTAACAAATTAGTAGAGGTGTTTTTTTGCATAATTCTCAACATACTGACTCTGACTTAACTCAGAATATCACACGTTATCTTATTGATGATGCAGCAACTTTAGCATTGGGCTCAGAAATTTCTGATGTGTTACACGCTGGCTTAACTATTTATCTAAATGGAAATCTTGGTGCAGGCAAAACAACACTAGCACGCGGCATTTTACATGGACTTGGTTATAAGCATGTAGTCAAAAGTCCTACATATAATTTAGTTGAAATCTATAAAATTTCTAGGTTATACTTGTATCACTTTGATTTTTATCGTTTCAATGACCCAATAGAATGGGAAGAAGCAGGCTTCCGCGAATATTTTAATACAGACACAGTCTGCCTTGTAGAATGGACAAACTGTTACCCCATGCAGATTTGCAGGTTTTTATCAACATCGTTGAGTCAGGCCGAAATATTGAAATTCAAGCGGGTACGGAGACAGGAAAACGATGTTTAGCACATTGGCAAAATCTACATCAGCTATAACTACGACAGTACGCGGTTATAGTTCCAGCCCCACTTCATCTATTTTTGTCGTCTATTCTTTGCTTATAATAGTCTTATCACTCTCCCTACTCAGTAAAGCTGTACTGGCCGCAGACACCATAATTAGCGCTGTTCGAGTTGGATCGGAAATTGACTATACTCGTTTTACTCTGGAATCTAATTTACCCATTCAGTATTCTCTCAGTATGTTGGACAATCCAGGGCGCGTTGTCATTGATCTAGAAAATGCTATGCTGACGCCGGCCCTAAAAAGTTTACCGAGTAAAATTAATGCGGCAGACCCACTTATTCAAGGAGTCCGTATCGGTCGTTTCAAACCACGTATATTACGGCTGGTATTCGATCTCAAGACCCAAGTGGTACCCCGAGCATTTGCACTGGAACCCATAGAAAACTTTAATCATAGATTAGTACTGGATATCTACCATACAAACAAGGCAGCCCAGGATGATTCACTGGGTACCTTAATCGCTTTGCTAGACAAAGCAGATCACTCAAAAAACACTGCACGCACTCACCCCAAGCAATTAAACGCTTTTAAAGCCGCCAAGCGACGTAAACCTACTCCAGCACGTATTATTATTGTTGCCATTGACCCAGGTCATGGTGGCAAAGACCCTGGAGCTATGGGTCACAATGGTACGCGAGAAAAAGACATTACGCTTGCCATTGCAAAGAAACTAAAAACTAGAATTAATAAAGAACCCAACATGCGGGCGGTATTAATCCGTGACAGTGACTACTACATTGCATTACATGAACGTCGTGCTAAAGCACGCCGCTTGAATGCAGACTTGTTCATATCGGTACATGCAGATGCCTTCCATAAAACACGTGCACGAGGTTCTTCCGTATTTACGCTATCCCAACAGGGTGCCACTTCTACTGCTGCACGATGGTTAGCAAAAAAAGAAAACAGTGTTGATCAAGGCTTGATGGGCGGCGTTGATATTAATTCCAAATCGGCAGACCTAAAGGAATTGCTGCTTGATTTATCATTAAATGCTACCATCAATGATAGCGTTAAGCTCGCTGAACATGTCTTAAAAGAAATCGGTGACATCAACCATTTACATAAGAAACACGTCGAGCAAGCTGGATTTGCTGTGCTTAAGTCACCTGACATCCCTTCAATTTTGGTTGAAACGGCATTTCTTAGTAACCCAAGTGAAGAAAAGAAACTAAAAACTATAACCTATCAAAACAAAATGGCGGAAGCTCTGCTGGCTGGAATTAAACGCTACTTTGCGACAAACCCGGCATTGACACGTGCTGAAATAGCCCAGGTCAGATAGATATCCTGTTAAGATAAACACATTACTCTCTGCAACGTATAATTGAGCTGGAAAAAATCGAGCAATAAACTTATGCTCAGAAATGCTCCGCTACAAACCTGATAACATTCACTCGCTATATTCACTTAACCGGAACAAATTATTACTAAAAGGTATATGGCTCCTATACGGCCAAATATTTAATCCATAAATTTATGAAAGGTATACTGGCCATCAACTCATAATGCACCTGATTAATATATTGATCCCGACACACCTCCACAATTCCTCGACTCAGTGGTACCGGCTAATCAACGATAAAGGTACTGTACGTCTTACACTGACTGGCAGCTATACTTTAGCTGCGATGGAAAAACAGTTACAGGGTTTAACGACTGAGCTTACACTTCATACAAAAATTCCTGACCTACACTGGGATTTAACCGATATCAAACAAATAGATACCGCTGGCGTTCTCTTACTGTGGCAAGCTTGGGCAGCACAATATCCAGCACATATACTGATGCGCCCAGAACAAGAGAGGATGTTTCAGCAACTTAAAAAACTACCGGCTCCGCCTGAAGCAAAAAACCATGACCTATTATGGCCGGTGATTGCATTAGGAAACAAGGCATTACTACTATGGGAACATTTAATTGGCATCATCGTTTTAATTGGTCAGTTACTATTAGATATCAAATATTTGGTCTGCCATCCGTCACATACTCCATGGCGTGAAATTTCAGCTAATCTATATCGTACGGGTGTACAAGCACTAGGTATTACTGCATTGGTGGGATTTCTCATCGGTATCGTTCTGGGTTATCTTTCATCCAAACAATTACAAATGTTTGGTGCAGATATTTTTATCATCAATATTCTGGGCATAAGCATCATACGTGAACTAGGTCCTGTACTGGCTGCAATATTGGTTGCAGGACGTTCTGGATCCTCTATGACAGCACAAATGGGCGTAATGCGGGTAACTGAGGAATTAGACGCACTAACTGTTATGGGTATTCCACATAGCTTACGTTTGGTATTACCCAAAATCATTGGTCTAGGTATTGCTATGCCAATGCTAGTAATATGGACCAGTGCGCTTGCATTAACGGGTGGTATCGTTGCTGCCGAATTACAGTTAGGATTGAGTTACCAATATTTCCTAACTGCTTTGCCAGACTCAGTACCCACAGTCAATTTATGGTTGGGATTGGGTAAAGGCGTCATTTGCGGTATGGTCATTGCGCTCATTGCCTGTCATTTTGGCTTGAGAATAAAACCCAATACTGAGAGCCTGGGTGAAGGCACTACTAATTCAGTTGTCACGGCAATTACTATTGTGATTATTATCGATGCAATATTTGCCATTGTATTTTCTGATGTAGGACTGATGTAAGGAAATGAAAAACCAAGACCACATTATTGAGATTGAGGCGTTACATACTCAATTTGATGAATATGTCGTACATCGAAATATCAATTTAAGTGTTCACCGTGATGAGATTCTCTCGTTTGTAGGCGGCTCAGGCAGTGGAAAAACAACATTACTACGGCAAATGCTTGGTCTGGAAAAACTCATCCATGGCACTATTAAAGTTTTTGGCTGCTCCATCTATGATTGCGATTCCAATCAATTAAAAAACATACGTAATCGTTCAGGTGTTCTGTTTCAACAAGGTGCGTTATTTAGTGCATTAACAGTGTTTGATAATATTGCATTACCTCTACGTGAGCTACGCACCCTAAACGAACCAATGATTCGTGACCTGGTTATGTTCAAGCTAGGCATGGTGGCCATCGAACCACAACATGCAAATAAAATGCCTGCAAATCTCTCTGGCGGCATGATCAAACGCGTTGCATTGGCACGTGCTTTAGCATTAGATCCTGAGTTATTATTTCTTGATGAACCCACTGCCGGGTTGGATCCAGAACTTAGTGAAAGTTTTGTTCGGCTAATTCATACATTACGTTCTGAAATGAATTTGACCATCGTCATGGTCACACACGACTTAGATACTTTGGCTGCATTATCTGATCGCATAGCAGTATTGGCCGATAAAGAAATTGTAGCAATCGGTAATCTACAAGAAATTTGCAATCATCATCACCCATTTATTAATCGTTTTTTTAATCGTACAGTGAATAAATATAATTGGGCAAATAATAAAAGGGAGACATTATGGAAAACCGTTCCCACGCCCTCGTAGCGGGCTTATTTGTGATTTTCCTGAGTATATCTGTAACCGTAATCACCATGTGGTTTAATGGAAATACCTTACAACGCAGCAATTATCTTGTGGTCACCAATGAATCCGTAACAGGACTTAATTCTCAGGCAGCCGTACACTACCGTGGGGTAAACATAGGCAAAGTAGAAAGTATCAGTTTTGACTCAGAGAACTTGCATCAGATACTAATTAATATTTCTGTTGACCAAAATATTAAACTGACTAAAAGTGTTTATGCACAACTTAACTATCAAGGTGTAACAGGTTTAGCATATATGCAACTAAACGACGACCGCACTGAATCTGAACCCATACAAAGTGACACACGTATCCCAATGCGACGATCATTACTTGAAGAAGTAGCTGGCTTTGGGCAGGATTTACTCAGCAATACAAATGAATTAGTAAGAAAAATGCATGTTTTGTTGAGTGACCAAAATCAAACGCAAATCTCACATATTCTACAAAATGTTGAAAAAGCAACAAAACGATTTGACAGCATTGCTAATAATTTGCCACCCATGCTGAGATCGTTTTCAGAGCTAACGAATGAAACAAATACCTTAGTTAAGAATTTAAATGAACTATCCTTCCAGGCCAACCATGTTGCAACAAAAATGAATCAGCGCGGAGGCGTCATTGACAGCTTATCTCAAAGCACAGAAGAGCTTTCTATCACCATTCCTGAACTGCGCAAAGTAAGTAAACATATTACACGCAACTCCCACAATTTGGATCGTACACTGCGTCAATTGGAACAAAACCCTCAAAGCTTATTATTTGGTCGATCAACACCGCGACCTGGCCCAGGAGAAGATGGTTTTATTTCACCCATTGGGGCAGCCCAATGAATAAAAATTTAGTACTGATATTAATTATTTTGTTGCTTTCAGGTTGCGCATTAACCCGACAACCCCAGATACCTGTAGCAGTCTATGACTTTGGATTGCAGCAATCCCCATATTCCACCCAAACAACTAAAATACCACAGACAAAAATTTACAACATACAGGTACCAGAAGCAACTTCACCTTTATGGTTAGATAATCAAGCAATACATTACCGATTATCCTATCATAATGCGGCAGAATCATATACCTATGCAAATAGTCGCTGGACTGCTGCCCCTGCAGCATTATTCACTCAGATAGTTAGGCAGCGTATTGTTTCAGATACCCACAATCAGATTACAAATGATAATGACCATGCAAAAACTGACTATATACTACATATGGATCTGGGAGAGTTCACTCAGGTTTTTGATACAATTAACAATAGTCGTGCTGTCATCAGTTTACGCACCAGTCTTATCGAACGCCGCACACGTTTACTGCTTGCCCAAAACAACTTCAGTATGGAAGAAACGGCACCCACAGCAAATGCTGCAGGTGCCGTACATGCTTTGACTATATCGAGTAGCAAGTTGGTTGATAAGTTAATCGACTGGCTTTCTCAAGAATTAGCCAACAGATAATGACAATCTCAATCTGTTATTAATACTTAATTGTAAGTTTAAGCTTCGGGATTTTCTTATGTTAGTATCCCGTCATTATCAACTTTAGACTTAGGAAATCATCTCGTGCGTATAATCTGCAGCACTGTCATTCTCGCATTACTACTCTGTGCCTGTGGCCTAAAAGGACCGCTCTATATACCACAACCTGCTACACCATCTCAGGGTGGAACAAAATAAAAATGAGTGTATTTCCTTCGTTCACCTACCGTAATGATGAACTTTGTATTGAATCAGTTTCTTTGAATCTAATTGCACAGGAATACGGCACACCTTGTTATGTCTATTCACAGTCAGCAATAACCACTGCTTATCAGGAATTCAATGCTGCGTTTGCAGAACAAGACCATCTGATTTGTTATGCGGTTAAAGCTAATTCGAATATTGCCATACTGAATCTGTTAGCGCGCTTGGGCAGTGGTTTTGATATTGTTTCGGGTGGAGAGCTACAACGCGTTATTAAAGCAAGCGGCGATCCACAAAAAACAGTGTTTTCAGGTGTAGGTAAACAAATTGAGGAAATGCGTGAAGCACTCGCTGCCGACATTCTTTGTTTCAATGTCGAATCAGAAGCCGAATTAATGATATTAAATCAGTTAGCAGGGAGAATGGGAAAGATTGCACCTGTAAGCTTGCGCGTAAACCCTGATGTCGATGCAAAAACACATCCTTATATTTCCACTGGCCTTAAGGAAAATAAATTCGGTGTCCCCGTTGGTGAAGCAGAAAGAATCTATAAATCCAGGCAACAGTTTCCCCATATACGTTTTACTGGGCTAGACTGCCACATTGGCTCCCAATTAACTGAGCTCGCCCCATTCACGCAAGCCAGTGAGAAAATGCTACATTTACTGGATCGTCTGGAAAAACAGGGACTACAAATTGAACATTTGGATCTAGGTGGCGGATTAGGCATCCGTTATGCCGAAGAAACACCCCCATCTATAAAAGCGTATGTTTCAGCGCTGTGCACAAGCACTCATCAACGAAAGAAGCGCATTTTGATTGAACCAGGACGTTCCCTGGTTGGCAATTCAGGCCTGCTACTTACTCAAGTGATGTATTTGAAACACACTCCCGATCGTAATTTTGCCATCGTTGATGCCGCCATGAATGATCTATTGCGCCCAGCACTATATAATGCCTACCACGAAATACTACCCGTAGTCACAAACAGCAAAGCAACTAAAAACTACCAAGTTGTTGGCCCAATTTGTGAAACAGGTGATTTTCTTGGACATGATCGCAAGCTTAGTCTATCTAATGGGGATTTATTGGCTGTGATGTCTACGGGTGCATACGGTATGAGTATGAGTTCAAATTATAATACCCGCCCCCGTGCTGCTGAAGTCATGGTAAACGGAAATAGCATTAATCTTATCCGTAAGCGAGAATCCATAGATCAGTTGATGGCTACTGAATATATCCTTCCTTAATCTAAATTTAAAATTGTGGGTAATAATGAACGATAAATCTAACCAATACTGTGTAAAACTACAATAGAAAACAAAGAAAGAGAAAATTTTCATGCTTCCAGTTATAGTAATCTGCCCATTTGATTTACAATTACATCTGTAATGACAAGTCTTAGTATTGATGATGAAAACTATCAGGAGTATATCCTGCAAGGTGTATCACGCACCTTTGCCCTAACTATCCCACAGTTACCTGCAGCACTGCGCCGAGTAATTGGCAATGCCTATCTGTTGTGCCGTATTACAGATACTATTGAAGATGATAATGCTTTAACTTCTGAGCAAACCCGTAAGCTATCAGATATGTTTTCTGAAGTAGTTTGTGGAAAAGTCTCAGCAGAAAAATTTGCTGGCACATTACTTCCTCTACTTTCTGATCAAACTATTCCAGCGGAGCATGACTTGGTAAAAAACACACCGGCTGTCATCCGCGTCACACATAGTTTCAACCCTACTCAACGCAGGGCGCTGGAACGATGTGTGCGTATTATGGGACGTGGAATGGCTGATTACCAGGAAACGGAGACACTGGATGGACTAAAAGACCTATCAGCAATGAATCAATATTGTTATTACGTAGCGGGAGTTGTAGGTGAAATGTTAACCGATTTGTTCTGCGATTACTCAGAAGAAATGAATCACAACAAACCTGAAATGATGAAACTTGCTGTATCATTCGGACAAGGCTTACAAATGACCAATATTCTTAAGGATATATGGGATGACAGAAAACGGGGCGCTTGTTGGTTACCACAAGATATTTTTCTTAAACAAGGATTTAGTCTTAGCGAGTTACAGCCTGATAATTCTGATGAGAGATTTCAAGCTGGACTGGGTGTGTTATTGGGTGTCGCCAAGGAACACTTACAAAATGCGTTAACTTATACCTGTATGATTCCCTCCCAAGAGAAAGGCTTGCGCCGGTTTTGTCTATGGGCATTGGGCATGGCTGTTCTAACTCTGAACAAAATCAACCAAAATCGTGATTTTAATGAAGGTACACAAGTTAAGATCACACGCCGTAGTGTTAGGATAACAATCTTAACAACTAGTTTGTTTGCAAATCAAGATTGGGTATTAAATAAAATATTCCGTATCGCATCCAGAAATCTACCTGATACTAGAATGCTTAGAAAGTCACAATAAGTAGACTGAAGATAAAAACTAAGTAAAGCTCCAAGTCCAAATAAAAAATAGATTCAAACACTGACTATATAAAAATTTTCTAGACATTATCTCATTATGAAATCATTGGTTACTGGTGCAACGGGTTTTCTGGGTTCAGCTGTTATGCGTTGTTTACTGGCAGCAGGTCATGAAGTGCGCGTATTAGCTAGACCAAATAGCGACCGACGCAACCTTGAAAAACAATCCATTGAAATCTCTGAGGGTGATTTACGTGATCCTATATCACTAAAACGCGCCATGTCTGGCTGTGATAACTTATTTCATGTTGCAGCGGACTATCGTCTTTGGGTTCCTGACCCTGATACTATGCATGCAATCAATATCGAAGGTACAAAGGCTTTGATGCTCGCATCTGCTGAAGCGGACGTCAGTCGCATTGTCTATACCAGCAGTGTGGCTACATTAGGATTAAATACAAATGGCTTGCCAGCCAATGAAGAAACGCCATCCAGTCTCGAAACAAAAACGGGCCATTATAAACGTTCAAAATTCCTTGCTGAGCAAACTGTCAAGAAACTGATTGACGAATTGAAGCTACCTATAGTTATTGTTAACCCCTCCACTCCTATAGGGCCTTATGATATAAGACCCACACCTACAGGACGCGTTGTTCTCGACACACTACTAGGCAGAATGCCAGCCTATGTTAATACCGGATTAAATATTGCACATGTCGACGACATTGCGTATGGACATTTATTGGCATATCAGCATGGAAAGATTGGAGAAAGCTATGTTCTTGGCGGAGAAGACATGACATTATTACAAATATTGGAAGCAATAGATAAAATTAATGGCAAACAAATAAAACGAATTAATTTACCCGTTAATTTAATACTGCCTATTGCCTGGATAATGGAAAGAATCTCAATGATTACCAATGAAGAACCCCGGGCAACCATGGATAGTATCCGTATGGCAAAGAAAATCATGTTCTTCTCCAGCGAAAAAGCAAAACGCGAGCTAGGCTATCAATATCGACCTGCAACAGAAGCGCTTAAAGACGCCGTGAAATGGTTCAAAGAAAATAATTATTGCAATTAAACAAAGCAGTAATTACGATAAAACATTCACTACTTGCAATACAGCTTATTCTAAAAATATAAATCCTGTCTTGACCGCACCTGTTATTATTTGGCCAATTCACACTAGCTGTGTGCTTTCTCACACTATATTACACGTAACACTATTAAACTTGAGTATGCTGCACTGATTCAACATTCATTCAGTATTTCTTATTGAGAATTAAATTTCCTGAGAAATCTGTCGTTAAGCACTAGTAGCATGCACCATAAAACATTTATTAGTTTTATGGAAATGGAAGTTTATTTACGGAGAAGATAATGCCTGACAAAAATTTAAAATTCTTGATAGTGGATGATTTCTCTACTATGCGTAGAATCGTTCGCAACTTATTAAAAGAAATAGGTTTTGTCAATATTGACGAGGCTGAGGATGGCGCTGTCGCACTACGAAAACTGCAAAATGGTAGTTTTGATTTTGTTGTTTCAGATTGGAATATGCCCAATATGGATGGGCTCACAATGCTCCAAATTGTACGTGCAACTGAGGCTTTAAAGAAAATTCCAGTGCTCATGGTAACGGCTGAAGCAAAAAAAGAAAATATTATTGCTGCCGCTCAAGCAGGAGCCAGCGGTTATATAGTAAAACCTTTTACTGCTGCCACACTTAACGAGAAATTAAACAAAATTTTTCAAAATATGGAAAGTGGCGCATCTGCTTAGAGCCACCTGCAACCATTCATCACAAACCAGTGAGCCTTGAATGAGCTATAATACCGATTCCCTTGCCCAAATACTGGCTGCAGAAACAACGCGTGACACCACTACAGAACATTCAAACCTAACGCAATCACCTATGGTATCTGCTGATAAAGGTGACACTGAAATAGAAAATGCCACCTCGGACATAAAACTTATTGATCAGGTAGGACAGCTTACACGTATCTTACATAATACTTTATGTGAATTAGGTTACGATAAACGTGTCGAATCAATCGCTTCTAAAGTGCCTTATGCACAGGACAAGTTGTCTTATGTTGCATTTAAAACTGAACAAGCTGCTGAACGTGCATTAAATGCGACAGAAACCGCCATGCCCATTCAAGACAAACTTTCTGCCGATGCGATTAACTTATCTGCACAGTGGAAACAAGCTTTAGAAACGCAACAATCGATACATCCAGATACAGAGACATTTAAAGCACTACTAATACAAACCCTCAGTTATCTCGATCAGGTACCTCAACAAACTGCTGCAACAAATACTCAATTAATGGAAATCTTAATGGCTCAAGATTTTCAGGATTTAACTGGACAAGTCATCAAGAAAGTAACTCAAATGGTGCAAAGTTTAGAGCAAGAATTAGTGAGTTTATTGCTTGTTCATTCGACAACAAACAGAGACAATCACACGGAAGATGGTTTACTAAATGGCCCTGTAGTGAACCCAAAGAAGCGGTCTGACACTGTCAACGACCAAGATCAAGTAGATGATTTATTAGCCAGTTTAGGTTTTTAAAAACGACAGCCTATCTTCTTGCAAGAGTGCTGTTTAACAGTTTCCTGGTATTTTCTCATCTATACTATAAAAACAATAAATTGATTACATTAGAATGACATCATATTGCTCTTGCGTATAAGATTCCTCTACCTGCAGGCTAATTGACTTAGCAATAAAATCTCCTAACTGAGCCAAGCTCTGGGACTCTTCATCCAGAAATAAATCTATAACTTGCTGTGCTGCAAGTATACGAAATTCATTCGCATCAAATTGTCGTGACTCACGTAATAATTCACGCATAATCTCATAGCAAATAGTTTGCGCTGTTCTAATTTCACCGCGTCCTTGGCAAGTTGGACAAGATTCGCACAGAACATGCGCAAGGCTTTCACGAGTACGCTTACGCGTCATTTCAACTAATCCCAGCGTAGTAAACCCATTCACAGTCATACGTGTCCGGTCTTTCGTTAACGCTTTATTGAATTCAGTTAATACAGCATTCTTATGCTCTTCATTATCCATATCAATAAAATCGATAATGATGATACCGCCAAGATTACGCAGGCGAAGCTGGCGTGCAATTACTTGAGCTGCTTCAAGATTTGTTTTGAAAATTGTGTCATCAAAATTACGCACTCCAACAAATCCACCCGTATTGACATCCATAGTTGTAAGTGCTTCGGTTTGATCAATAATGAGATAACCACCGGATTTCAGATTTACTCGTTTCGACAAAGACTTTTCAATCTCGTCTTCTACTCCATATAAATCGAGTAGTGGTCGCTCTCCCGTATATAGCGCTATTCTTTCGACAATATTAGTCATATAGTTTTCAGCAAATATCACCAGCTTCTGGTAATTCTCACGAGAATCTATCTGAATACGTGTCGTATCGTCATTTACAAAATCACGTAATACACGATGACTCAAATCCAAGTCTTGATAAAGTAATGTAGGCGACGCATTAGTCAAAGATTTTCTCTGGATGTCCTGCCACAATTTATGTAAATACTCAATATCCGCGCGCAAATCACATTCATCTGCTGCCTCTGCCATCGTACGGATAATGTAGCCACCTTTTTCTTCAATGGGCAATACATGTTGCAATTTTTCTTTTAGTAATTCGCGCTCATTATCATCTTCAATGCGCTGAGAAATACCAATATGAGATTCTTGCGGAAGATAAACCAGCATGCGACCAGCGAGACTAATCTGGGTAGAAAGTCTGGCTCCTTTACTGCCAAGAGCATCTTTTATGATTTGAACAACAATACTATTTCCTTCAAATAGTAATTTCTCAATTGGTTTTGTAGCATCACCATTCTGATCTGCTTCCCATATATCAGCCACATGTAAAAAAGCAGCACGATCAAGACCAATATCTACAAAAGCTGATTGCATTCCAGGTAACACACGACTGACGCGACCATTGTAGATATTGCCCACGATACCACGACCACTCGTACGTTCAATATTTAATTCCTGCGTCACACCTTGCTCCATTATTGCAACGCGTGTTTCTTGTGGTGTGATATTTACAAGAATTTCATTACCCATAAAAAATAAGAATTTACAATCTAAATAAAAAAATTATTGGTCTAGCCCGTATAGTTCAGCAACACACTACAATATTGCTTGTAATCCCTATTAGCAAGTACTTATAATGAATTTAGCACAGAAACTTGCTGCTCACAGAACCTCACTTTCTGGCGTTAAATTTATTCTGTATATAATTAAATAGTCCCAATCCCTATGATGCTTAATCACTACATTAAAAGTAGTAAATATATTTTTTGGTCCAGTGTGAAAATAATCCACCGGCCACA
>CAXBGL010000066.1:0-13626 GCA_963975255.1 uncultured Nitrosomonas sp.
TACCCCGCGGTCTTGCCGCGGGGATAGGTGCAGGGCGCGCGGAGCAAATTTATTGTATTTCGAGAAAAGAAACGGAAATGATAGGCAACATACTGAATTATAATAAAACTATTAGTTCGATTCCTGTTAGTCTTTTTTCTATTTTTCTTAATTATTGCGCAGATCTCTAATTAAGTTAGGTTCACCCGTGTCACGTCCTCTTGCTTGTATCTTCTGCACAAGCTAATTTCATGAAAATGAGAGGGAGGTGTGTCGTCACCGTGTTACAGGTTTACACCTGAAATCTGTCAAACAATGCACAACAATTACCGCATTTGTATTTACTGCTACCGAATTAAAATGTATTACTCATATCAAATCATGTCATAAGAATGCGTGCTGATATGTCTTGACGATGTTATTTGGTAATTTTTAAGCGCTGATTAACATTTCCCCACCATTACTAGCTAGTTACTTTAAGCAGCCATCCGTCGCTGCGTTCGCATTTATTGGAGCCTTTGGCAGTAATGTTAATTCTTGCGAAGCTTCCTTTGAGGGTAGCGGGGAGCATGCCAGTTACCTGAAATCCATCATTTTTAGGCGTCACGGTGATTGGTACGGATTGGCCTTTTATCGTCACCGTAATACTTTTCGGATAGGTTCCACCGGACGCAAGAAATGAAAATGGCGATTCTGGCGCCACTTTTGTTTTATTACTGGGAGTGAATGCTGAAAATCTCACGTTGCTACAAGCGTTGGTGTGGCTACTGTCACTGCCCGAATCACCATAAGCCCAGACATTACCGCAGCTACCACAGACAACTATTGCAATAACTATCCACAAGGTATTTTGTAATCTCATGGTTAAACCTCTCTAATGTTGATAGCGAATCATTGAACAGTTTTCATTGTCGGCTCCTATCAGATTAAAAACAACCCCCACGTGTTTCGTATGCGCTATGAAAAAGAGCAAAAAGTTAAATATTTCTGAGCGACAATAACGAAATATAGCGTTCAGCGAACTATACAAACGCTATCGATTTTACTCTGAAATTATTCAGTATGCTGTCTGGCTTTAATAGCCATTTAACCTAAGCCATCGGGGTATCGATGAGTGGAAATAGCACAGCTGAGTTGGGTGTGGTTCTAATCGATTCGGGAAACAAGAAAAACGGAGTTTTACACTGAACACATATACTTGCTAGTGAACGAAAACCAATTGTTAATTGAAGCCAATAGCAAGGAATCTACACACAATGAGCAAACAATTGAAGTCGATGAGTGGGTAGACACGCGTTCCAACCCGCTTTTACTATGGGAATCTTCTTGTCAGTCATGAGTAACTCCCTGCTCAGAAAATTTTGATCGGGAAAGATTGTGTGCTATCGATTATTCTCATGTATTAATTCTGGGTTATTACTTCTCTATTTCATAAACATAAGTGCCATCACAGTTGTGCGTATCATCAATGTCTAGCCTGAACTTTTGACAATTAGGTCAATACAATGTTGACTGGACTACTTCCCAGCGCAATTGACAACTTATCGGGCTTTCCGTATATTTTTCACATACTGGGTAGTAGATATATTCTGTTTTCCTACTGTTTAAATTAAAGGATAGAGTGCAGGGCTTATGATAAACACATCGAATTCAATTTATAAATTTGGTCGTTCTCAGACTGATATCAGCTTGTTTGAAATGTACAAGAAATCCTTTTTTTATAGCACAGTCTTGAAAATAAACCTTTTGGACAGTACACATGAGTAACCTAAAACTTTCTGATGTTGTCGTAGATACTTGGGTGCAGGGCGGATCAATTACGCTTAGCGATCTTGTTGGTTCCGTTGTGTTAATCGAGGTTTTTCAAGTTAATTGCCCGGGTTGTTTTCTTTATGCATTGCCGAAGGCGGTTAAATTATTTGAGACTTACCAAGATAAGGGTTTAGTGATAATTGGGTTGGCCACAGCATTTGAGGATTACGATAAAAATACATTAGAAAATTTGCAGGGATTGGTGGAAACGGGAGAAGTGGTTGGTGAAACTTTCAAAGCATTGCGACAACGTGGCATGTTGACGGGTGGGAAGCTTGGCTTGCGGCTACCGTTTGCAGTCGGTATGGATCGTGTGGTACCGGATACTGAGCCAGTAACAGACGAAAGAGTAATGTGTTATGCGCGTGAAGTCTTAGTAGGTTTTGAGACCTTCGAAGAAGGCAAAAAACAAGCAATACTCAGTCAAGTCAGAAGCTACTTAGAACAGAAAACCATGCGAGCTATGACCTTTGAGCGATTTTCTTTACAAGGCACGCCTTCATCAATTTTATTTGATCGGCAGGGTCAATTAAGAGATGTGTCGTTTGGTCAGAGTGAACATCAGGAACGCTTGATTGAGCAGTGTTTGGTGTAATCCTGATGGCCCAGTCGATTCCTTGTCACGATTAGGAATGCCAGGATTAACGTTGTTATCTACTCTCATCTTGTTTACGTACTGCGATACAGCTGATGAGATTATCTGTTGTGAAGTGGATTTGTTCCACACCATGCCATTCAATATGCTCATCTGAAATTGCATCAGTTGCCGTCATGATAAACTCAAATTCAACACTGTTTTCTTCAATACACCTATATTCTGCAACATCCCAGTATGCGTTCGAGAAACGTGAGAAGAACTTGACCATCATCTCATTAATGGTTTGACTACTTTTAGACTCACCGAAAAAGGATGAATGGTACGTGGCTTCATCTATAAGCATCGGAATGATGCGCTTACGATTATGTTTATTTAACAAAGCGACATAAGTCTTTGTCAGATCAATATAGTTGTTTACATTCATTTTGAAAATAGCAAAAATATTTGTTTGGCAACTTTATGTTTTTTTGTAATACTCAACAATCACTTGCGGATGATTGTCAGAGTACCTGTTAATGAAAATTGTTGTGTGGTACTTTGAGGTCGTCGCGAGTAAATAACCATTTATCATGGGTGCTCGCATTTTTGTTGAAACGATAACCTGCGAGATCAAATGCCTTGATGTCTTCAGGGTTTGTCAACTTGTTTTGGATGATAAAGCGGCTCATCAGGCCACGTGCTTTTTTAGCGAAAAAGCTGATTATTTTATAAGTGCCATTCTTTTTATCTTTAAAAATTGGTGTGATGATTCTGGTGTTTAGCCGGTTAGCCCTAATCGATTTAAAATATTCATTTGAGGCCAAATTGATCAATGTGTCATCTTGTTGCTTTTTTAAGTCTTGATTGATTGATTCAGTGATGGTATCTCCCCAGAATTCATATAGATTTTTACCCCGATGATTGTTAAACTGGCTACCCATTTCCAGTCGATAGGCCTGAATTAAGTCCAGTGGACGTAGGACGCCGTATAGTCCAGAGAGAATGCGTAGGTGTTTTTGTGCGAATGTTATCTCGGTTTTGCTGAGGGATCCTGCATCCAAACCTGTGTATACATCCCCCTTGAAAGCGAGTAAAGATTGTTTCGCATTCTCCATGGTAAAGGGTAAGGACCATGCGTAATAGCGATTTGAATTCAAGGTGGCAAGTTTCGGACTTATAGACATCAATTCACCAAGTTTATCGGGTTCCAGTTTTTTGAGCTGATCAATCAGCTCTGCTGAGTAATCCAGAAAGGCGGGTAAAGTATGTTTTTGGGTGGTGGCCGGCGTTTCAAAGTCGAGAGTTTTCGCTGGTGAAATAACTATAATCATGCGTTATTATCCTGTGTGATAAGAAATAAGGACGCACTCTATATTACAATAAATCAGTTTTATGTTGTTGAATCTGAAAACTGTAGTAAGCGTGTCCCTGTTTCTAATATTATGTTTTTGTTTTATTCAGTATATTAATTAGATCTTTTATGCGTACGACACGTTGAGCAGCTGTTTCAATCTGAACCAGAATCTTTAGACGATCAGGGCCGGATAATGTGTATTCACGACTACTTTGGATTAATTTGATGATGTTTGCAGGATCAATGGGTGGATTGGGCACAAACTGTACTCGAATACTTTCACTGCTGGCATCAATGCGTATGATCCCCAATGGTTTGGCTGCAATTCGTAGGCGGTGGCAGTCTAGGAGTGCTCTAGCTGGATCAGGAAGCAGGCCGAAGCGATCAATTAATTCTCGTTGCATGTCATCCAACTGTTCATCATCAGCGCAATTCGCCATGCGTTTATAGAGAATCAGCCGCTCGTGTATATCATGACAGTAGTTTTCAGGTAATAAAGCAGGCACATGTAGATTGATCTCAGTCGCAACGCCAAGTGGATGTTGCATATCTGGTTCATGACCTTTTTTCAATGATTGGATGGCCGTATCAAGCATGGAACTGTATAGGCTGAAACCAATTTCTAGCATTTCTCCACTTTGTGATTCACTCAGTACTGCACCGGATCCGCGAATCTCCAGATCGTGCATGGCCAGATAAAAACCTGAGCCGAGTTCTTCCATGGCTTGAATGGCTTCCAGCCGTTTTTTGGCTTGTGCGCCGATTGCCTCTTCCTCGGGTGTGAGTAAATAAGCATATGCCTGGTGATGAGAACGACCGACTCGACCACGTAGCTGATGAAGTTGAGCCAACCCAAATTTATTGGCTTGATTGATGATAATGGTATTGGCACTGGGGATATCAATACCTGTTTCAATAATTGTGGTACACAATAAGATATTAAAACGTTGCTGATAAAAATCTCTCATCACATGTTCCAGCTCACGTTCGCGCATTTGTCCATGTGCAATGTGGATACGTGCTTCGGGCAGTAGGTTAACCAGTTTCTCATACATGTTTTGAATCGTGTTGACTTCATTATGCAGAAAATAAATTTGTCCACCACGTTTTAACTCGCGCAAACAGGCTTCTCGAATAATACCCATTGAAAAGCAGCTAACAAAAGTTCTGATGGCGAGCCGACGTTTGGGGGCTGTGGCAATGATCGAGAAATCACGCAAGCCTTCCAGTGACATAGCCAATGTACGTGGAATTGGTGTGGCAGTGAGCGTTAGAATATCGACTTCAGAACGAAGTTTTTTTAATTGTTCTTTTTGACGGACACCAAATCGATGTTCTTCATCAATCACCACCAGACCGAGGTTTTTGAATTGCACACTTTTCTGAATCAGTTTGTGCGTGCCGATGATAATGTCTATTGCTCCTTTGGCTAAATCTGCCAGTGCCTGAGCTTGTTCTTTGGCTGAGCGAAAGCGAGACAGCTCAGCAATTTTTACCGGCCATTGATCGGCTATCAGACTAAAGCGATCGGAAAAGTTCTGAAAGTGTTGCTCAGCTAATAGTGTAGTGGGAACCAATACGGCAACCTGTTTTCCATCAGCCACTGCAACAAAAGCAGCGCGTAGCGCTACCTCTGTTTTACCAAATCCCACATCCCCGCAGATTAAACGATCCATGGGTTTATCTGAAGTTAAGTCCTCAACTACGGCTTTAATTGCTGCCGCTTGATCCGCAGTTTCCTCAAAGCCAAAGCCTTCAGAAAAAGCATCGTAATCGTGTTGACTGAGACTAAAGACATGGCCCTTACGGGTAGCGCGCTGGGCATAAAGATTAAGCAATTCGGCCGCGGTATCACGAACTTGTTGCATGGCTTTGCGTTTGGCTTTATCCCATTGACCGCTGCCCAGTTTATGCAATGGTGCTGATTCGGGTGCCGCGCCGCTATATCGTCCGATTAGATATAGCTGGGAAACGGGTACATAAAGCTTGTCGCCACCTTGGTATTCCAATGACAGGAATTCACTGAGCTCGCTATGTTCTCCTTCTCCTAAATCCATGCTGACCAAGCCTAGATAACGACCAATGCCATGTTGCTCGTGTACGACAGGGTCGCCGAGTTTGATTTCTGAAAGATCACGTAAAATAGCATCTGCCGATGTGGTTTTGCGCGATTCACGTTCACGTCGTCCGTACACATGTGTGGCGTAAAGTTCACTCTCGGTTAACACCGCAATCTGTTCTTGGTTCAGAATAAAGCCATTGTGCAGCGGTGCAACACCCAACATAAAAGATTGGGTACTGGACAGAAATTGCGCGTAATCACTGCAACTATCTGGGTGAAAATCGTATTGATTCAGATATTCAGCGATTAATTCGCGCCTGCCTATGCTTTCTGCCAGTAACAGGATGCGCCCACCAGATGGTGTGAATGCTGCAATAAATGCAGAGAGTTTTTCTAAAGGATTGTCGGCATGGCGATTGACCTGAATAGCTGGCAGTGATCGGGTTATTTTTTCTGCTTCAGGCTTTAAGGCTTGTGTGTCAGCTAGGATTTCAATACGTGCGTAAGGCTTGAGTTTGCCGAAGAATAGATCACTAGTGAGAAATAATTCGCTGGGTGGTAGTAATGGACGTTCAACATCGCTGCGCAATAACTGATAGCGCGATTGGGTATCATGCCAAAAATCCTCCATGATTGGACGAATATCTTGATGCAAGCATATCAGTGTGTCTGTGGGTAGATAGTCAAATAATGTTGCCGTATGTTCAAAAAACAAAGGCAGGTAGTATTCGATACCTGCTGGCGCATTTCCCTTGCTTATATCCTTATATATACGGCTTTTTAATGGATCACCTTCGAATTTCTCACGAAATTTTCCGCGAAAACAGGTGCGTCCGGCTTCATCCAGTGGAAATTCGCGTGCTGGTAACAATCGTATTTCTTGGACGGGATAAATGCTACGCTGCGTGTCTACATCAAAAGTACGTATGGTTTCTATTTCATTGTCGAGTAAGTCAATACGGTAGGGCAGTGGGCTACCCATGGGAAATAAATCAATCAATCCACCCCGAACACTGTATTCTCCTGGCGAAAACACTTGCGTTACGTGTGAGTAGCCTGCCAGTGTCATTTGGCTGCGCAGTCCGTTGAGGTCCAGTGTTTCACCTTGTTTGATGAAGAATGTATGCGCGGCAAGGTATTCTTGTGGCAGTGTACGGTAGAGTGCGGTGGTTAGTGGCACAATCAAGACATCGCAAATTTTGTTCATGACTTGAAAAAGTGTAGCGAGCCGTTCTGAAACCAAATCTTGGTGGGGTGAAAATGTGTCGTAGGGTAGGGTCTCCCAATCGGGTAGCAGATGCGTTTTTAACTCAGGCGCAAAAAAAGGAATTTCCTCTTGTAATCTTTGTGCGTCCAGCGCATTGGCAGTAATGATGGTAATCGGTTTCGATTGTTGTGCAAGCTGTGCAAGGGCCATTGAATCACTGGAACCGTCAAAATCAACATAACGTGCTACGGAACCAGGTGCGGGTGGGGTAAGCTTTAATTGCATGGTGTAATGTGTCGGTCAATTATCAGGCGCGGACCAATGATCAAGCAGAAGTTGTAAATTTGTATTGCCATTGAATTCATTTATTTGTAGTCGGTATACGGCATCAATGATTTCTGGCAATGGGTCATTGTGAAAAAACAGCATGGCATCATAAACATCGTTGGATTGTTTTAACTGCTGTTGATCTTGTTTTGTTTCACTTGCGTCCAGCTTTCTTAACTTCAATTTTAGGTGTTTTTCTCCAACGATACGTTGGCTTTCCACATAGAAACAGGCATTGAATGTGGGTTGAGGAAAACCTTGTCCCCATACCTGTTGTGTCAGATTTTGTGCCAGGTCAAGATTAATTTCAGTTGCATCCAAATCGCCATCAGTTTCAATAATGTGGGTCAGGTCGATGGGCGTGAGCAATGTCTGGGCCACGTGTTCAAATGCATCACGGAATTTCTCAAAATTATGTGCGTTGATTGTCAATCCTGCTGCTGCTGCATGACCGCCAAACTTAAGGATTAAGCTGGGGTGTTGTTTGGCAACGAGATCCAATGCGTCGCGCAAATGAAATCCCGCAATCGAACGCCCAGAGCCTTTTATTTCATCATGGTTGCCAGGTGCAAAAGTAATGACAGGGCGATGAAATTTATCCTTGATACGTGATGCGAGTATTCCAATTACGCCTTGATGCCATGCAGGATCAAATAGACATACGCTGTATGAAGTCTGTGTTTTTTCATTTTGGCTTTCGAGTGCAGATTCCAGCATGAGTAATGCACTTTCTTGCATGTCTGACTCAATTTCACGACGCTTACGATTGAGTGCATCGAGTTGTTGAGCAATCTTTGTAGCATAATTTACGTCATCGGTAATGAGACACTCGATACCCAGTGACATATCATCGAGCCGACCTGCTGCGTTCAATCTGGGGCCCAGCATAAAGCCCAGTTCATAGGTGGTTATTTGTCGATAATCACGTCGTGCTACTTGCAACAGTGCGTTGATCCCCGTACAACCGCGTCCATTCCGGATACGTTGCAAGCCTTGTTGTACCAGAATACGATTGTTATTATCGAGCTTTACCACATCTGCTACCGTGCCCAACGAAACCAGGTCTAATAAGCTGGCCAAATTGGGTTCTTTTATAGTTGGCTGTTTGTTCGCTGTAGGCTTGCTAAATTCTGTGGCTGACGCGAATGTGCCGCGTTCGCGCAATTCCGCGCGCAGCGCCAACATCAGATAAAAAATAACGCCTACCCCGGCTATGTTTTTACTGGGAAAATCACACTCAGGTTGATTAGGATTAATGATGGCAGTTGCATTGGGTAATGTGTCGCCAGGTAAATGGTGGTCGGTAACAAGCACTTGCATGCCCAGCTGATTCGCTTCGTGCACACCTTCAACACTGGCGATGCCATTGTCTACCGTAATGAGTATGTCAGGTTGTTTCGTGGTGTGTGCCAGTTGGACAATTTCTGGTGTTAAACCATAGCCATATTCGAAGCGATTGGGTACCAGATAGTCCACTACTGCACCAAACTTCCGTAGTACTCTTATCCCAACCGCACATGCTGTGGCACCATCCGAGTCATAATCCGCCACAATTAATAAGCGTTTCTTTTCAGCAATGGCATCTGCGAGTAAAGCTGCCATCAAAGTGATATTTTTGAATTGATCGAATGGAATTAGGCGGGATAATTCTGCTTCAAGTTGATGCGGATTTTCAATGCCCCGGGCAGCATAAATACGTGCCAGTACAGGAGGTAATCCACATTGACTGAGTGTGTCAAAAGCTTGTGAGGCGTAACCGCGGACAGTAATTTTAGACATGTGCCAGACAATGTGAACGGAGGTTTTAGGTGGTTTTGAATGAAAAGTTGTCGATTTTTTTAAGAATCTAGCGCTATCTTTTCAACCTTAAGCATATGTAACCGACGACTGTCAGCACGTTGCACGATAAATTTAAAGTTGTCGATGATGACGGAATCATTGCGAATAGGTAAACGGCCAAATTTTTTCAATACCAGGCCGCCAATTGTATCGTAGTCATCTTTGCTAAAATTAGTGCCTAATACTTCATTAAAATTATCTATTTCCGTAATGGCCTTGATGCGATAGCGACCTTCTGATTCCACTACGATATTGTCTTCATCTTCATCAAAATCATATTCATCCTCGATTTCTCCAACAATCTGTTCTAGCACATCTTCGATGGTAACCAAACCTGCTACGCCACCATATTCGTTCACTACTATAGCGATATGATTGCGGTTACTACGAAAATCCTTAAGCAAAATATTAAGCGGTTTGGATTCTGGGATAAAGATGGCAGGACGCAACATATCACGTATATCGAACTCTTCTTCTCCCGCATAATAGCGTAATAAATCTTTTGCGAGCATGATACCAATGATGTTGTCTTCGCTTCCCTCTGTCACGGGGAAACGTGAATGCGCTGTTTCGATGACGAAAGGAATAAATTTATCGGGTGTTTCACTGATATCAATAACTCCCATTTGTGAGCGCGGGATCATGATGTCACGAGCTCGCATTTCAGAGACCTGCATGACACCTTCAATCATACTGAGCGCATCAGAATCGAGTAAATTACGCTCAAAGGCAGAATGCAGTAATGTTATCAGTTGTTCGCGATCTTCTGGTTCGCGTAGAAGCAGAGTGCTTAGGCGTTCTAGCCAACCAGGTTTCGGTGAGGGGTCATCCATGTTGTGTAAATACATCAAATGGTCTATAAATTAATGGGTTATATATATTCATCAGTGATGGTGTCAATCCAATTCATTGTTATTGATATGGGTCAGCATAACCAAGCTTTGCAACAATCTCTGTTTCAAGCTGTTCCATGATGATTGCTTCACTATCTTTTATATGGTCATGGCCTTGCAAATGTAAAACGCCGTGTATTGTGAGATGCGCATAATGTGCAAGCAAATCTTTGTGCTGTTGTTGCGCTTCTTTTTCAATTGTTGTGGCACATAGAACAATATCGCCAGACAGGGGTTGTGTCTCGTCGTAAACAAAAGTCAGCACGTTGGTGGCCGATTTTTTCCCACGAAAATTGTAGTTGAGATCGCTTCCCTCCTGTTCATCTACGATGCGTAATACAATTTCCACATCCTGTATAAGGGCTGCCTTGACCCATCTACGGAATTGTAGGCGTGTTGGAATTCCTGTTACATCCGTGGCATATTGCACTGCTAGCTTAAGTTTCTGCCCCATAAAATTTTTTATTGAGACTTTTTTTATTCTTCATGCTTTTCATAAGCATTAACAATACGTTGTACCAGCGGATGCCTCACTACATCTTCCGACTTAAAATGGGTGAAAGCGATGCCGCGTATATCTTTGAGTACATGCTGGACTTCCACCAGGCCACTTTTTTGCTGTTTGGGCAGGTCTATCTGGGTAATGTCTCCTGTTATTACTGCTTTAGAACCAAAGCCAATGCGCGTCAAGAACATTTTCATTTGTTCCGGCGTGGTATTTTGTGCCTCATCAAGAATGATGAATGATTGATTCAATGTGCGTCCACGCATAAAAGCCAGTGGTGCAATTTCAATTGCACTGCGATCAAACTGTTTGGTGGTTTTGTCAAATCCCATTAAATCGTACAGCGCATCGTAAAGTGGGCGCAAATAAGGATCGACCTTTTGTGTCAAGTCCCCAGGCAGAAAGCCCAGGCGTTCTCCAGCTTCAACTGCAGGACGAACCAATACAAGGCGCGTCACCAGTTCTCGTTCCAGTGCATCGACGGCACTGGCTACGGCAAGATAAGTTTTGCCAGTGCCGGCTGGGCCAATGGCAAAAGTGATATCGTGTTCCTGGATTTGTTGCAGATACTGAGTTTGGCGTGGTGTGCGACCGTGTAGATTGGTACGGCGGGTCATCAATTTGGATGCAGTCTCTTCTTTTGTTGTGACATCATTGATGATTGGGGTGGATGGCGGATGCGGATTCATTGCCTCAATCAAACCCAGCTGTACTTGTTCGATACTTAGATCATTATGTTTTGATTGGCCATAAAAGTTGCGTAGAACCTGTGCTGCAAGCTTTGTCTGATCTGTTTTTCCATGTAGGCTAAAATGTTCGCCACGTCGTGCGATGGAGACATCCAGTGCGATTTCGACTTGCTTGAGGTTCTCATCTAATGCGCCGCACAGATTGGCGAGGCGTTGATTATCTGTAGGGGTGAAAGAAATCTCGATGGGTTTGGGTTTCAAATGTGTGCTGCGGCAGTTACGAAAGTGTAATTCTCTCAGTGGTGGCGTTACTTTGCAAGTGTTAACGTTTTGTTATTCTTCATGCTGTATCTCGCCACGTAACGAATGTGCACGTGCATCAGTGATCTTAACGTTTACGAAACAACCAATTAGACTGGAGTCGCCCATAAAATTTACCACTCGATTATTGTCGGTGCGCCCACAAAATTCAGTTTTATCTTTTTTGGATACGCCTTCCATCAAAACGCGTTGCGTTGTCCCAACCATTTGTTGGCTGATTTTTCGTGCCTGTTGACTAATTTTCGCTTGTAAGCGTTGTAGTCTTTTCAATTTGATTGCATGCGGGGTGTCGTCAGGCAAATCGGCTGCTGGTGTGCCTGGGCGTGGGCTATAGATAAAACTGAAGGATTCGTCAATATTCATTTCCTCAATGAGTTTGAGGGTGGCTTCAAAATCGGCCTCTGTTTCTCCAGGAAAACCAATAATAAAATCAGAAGTTAGCGAAATATTCGGGCGTATGGTACGCAGTTTGCGAATGATGGATTTATATTCCAATACACTATAACCCCGTTTCATTGCTGCCAATACCTTGTCGGAGCCGGATTGCACGGGTAAATGCAGGTGATCCACCAGCTTGGGTAGTTTTGAGTAAGCGGCTGTTAAGCGTGTGGTAAATTCTTTTGGATGGGAAGTGGTGTAGCGTATGCGGTCAATACCTGGCATTTCATGTATATATTCAAGTAATAATGCAAAATCGGCAATTTCGCCATCATCCATTACGCCAAGATAGGCATTGACGTTTTGGCCCAGTAAGGTTACTTCCTTGATACCCTGATCTACCAATATTGCAATTTCTGTCAATACGTCATCCAATGGACGCGACACTTCTTCTCCACGTGTGTAGGGCACAACACAAAAACTGCAATATTTGCTGCATCCCTCCATGATGGAGACAAAAGCAGTCACTCCTTCGATACGTGCCAACGGAAGATGGTCGAATTTTTCAATTTCAGGAAAGGAAATATCTACCTGCGATCGGCCAGTTGCCATGCATGCATCAATCAGTTGCGGTAGTCGATGCAGTGTTTGAGGCCCGAATACCACGTCAACAAAAGGTGCGCGACTCACGATTGCTCTGCCTTCTTGGCTGGCAACGCAGCCCCCCACGCCAATAAGCAAATTGGGATTCAATTCTTTTAGATGTCTGACGCGTCCGAGATCATGAAATACCTTTTCTTGCGCTTTTTCACGCACAGAGCAAGTGTTAAACAAAATAACATCCGCATCGGCGGGATTGTCTGTTTTTTCCATGCCATGGGTGCTACCCAATACATCTGCCATTTTGTCCGAGTCATATTCGTTCATCTGGCAGCCAAAAGTTTTAATATAAAGTTTATTGCTCACGAGATTGGTGTTGGCGTATAAAGGTGGTTGTGTTGTAGTTCAATGGCTTAATCGGCGTCATAATCTTCTTGCTCTTCTGCTAGATCGGCTTCTTCAGAAGTTAGAAACCAGATGCGATAAACATAACCCATTGCATCTAACTGATAACGAATCGATCCTGTTTTATTAACTATGTTAGGTGGCAGGATATGATTGTTGGAATCTCGAATCTGCAACCCTACACCTAAATACATAACCTCGTCACTGATTTCAACTTTAGGAAAGGTGAATTCAGTCAGCTCACCCAGTTTGCTGTCTATTGGAAAATTCCGCAGCAATTGAGCGTAAATATGGTCAGATAGACTGACCAGTACGATGATGAAAAACACCTGTATCACCAGAATTTTTTTCATGGGTTTACGGGGCTTAGTTCAGATACAAAAAAGAACCAATCGTCAGAATAGTCATGCTAATCGATTGATCCATAAGGAATAGAGGCATAATTGTTATAGATGAATCCTAAGCTATACCGCCTGATAGGAGGCTCCTTTGTTTGGCATCAGTATACACTCTTTCTCCATCCCGGAATCCAGGATGTACGCGTTCTTCAATACGCTCGTTCACAAACATATAGTTATATTAGATCGTTTCATTTCAATATTACACAAAAAGAGAATGAAATTTCACTACTGTCCCGTTAACATCTAATAGAGGCGGCCTGATTCAGTTTAAATTGGT
>CAXBGL010000067.1:0-13601 GCA_963975255.1 uncultured Nitrosomonas sp.
CCGGGTTACTCGCTTCGTTAGCTGTGAAGCTTAGATTATGTCAATCAAGTAGAACTCGGCCGGACAATGCAAGTTTGAAAACCGCAAATTCAGGTAGACGACCTTGGGACCCAGAAAATCCGTTCTTAAAGGACAGGTAAACACCCAAATAGAAAACCAGATTCACTTTAACGACTCACTAGAATCAATTGTAAGCGATTGTTTTTCAATAGCCTGCTAATGCGGACGTGAGATCTGGAGCGTGGGGAGCGCTATACAAATGTCTAGCAAAAATGTTTCCAGGTACCGTAAGATGCCCATTTTTTTACACTGTCAATTCAGAAAAATAGTTTTTTTAGAACAAATCTAAGGGTTAATAATTGGCAGCTGTTTCGAATAACCCCGGAGCGACACTTAGACGCCCCGGGGCTTGATGCAGAGAAAAATATACACATTGCTGTGCTTACGTATAAACGACCACAATACTTTATATAACTATATATTGGAAGCCACTACCCTCAGGTGGCGCCGTTTTACAAAGCCTAAACCGGCTAGACCTATACCCATGAGTAAGAAAGTAACGGGTTCGGGGACCGTGTTGTTTACTTCCCGCTCACCGATTTCAAGTGAGCCATCTCCTTGGCCACTGAAACTAATTAATAATGCTGTTGGATCAAACGTGCCACCATATATAGGGATCCCTACGTTATTCGCCCCTAAGTCTCGCAGCAATACGGAGCTAAGCGTAAAATGAGCGTCGTGAAAGATGATACTTGTACCCGGACCTTGCTGAATCACAGGAAATTGTAGAGAGCTTTCACTGTAATTAGCGCTATTGTCAAAATCACGTATGTTGTTTCCACTTTCATCGGACAAAAAACCAGTACCAGTCCCAGATACAGTATCAGGGTTAATTTGTCCCGTTGGAATAATTGAATATTGTAATTGGAATACGAATTCTCCACCAAAAGCACCCGGTCCAATTGCTGCTTCGAGATACTGTTGATTTCCAAATACTATATCAATATTAAAATCACTAAATTCATTAACTGGATTATCAGGGATACTTGTAATCGAATTGCCTGTAAGATCGACCGTACAGCTTGTTGAACTTGAGCACGCTAAAGGTCCGGTTAAGTCAATGTCTATTTGTGTTGTGATAGTCGCCAGGGCGACGGAACTACCTGTCATTAGAAACAGCCCTACAATACATTTCATGAGTCTATTGAGTGATCGAGGCGTATGATCCATCTTCACTTTCTCCTTTCTAATTAATTATTGTACAAAAGATGTATGTCTCCATTGATATCCAGCAATATTCATGCCATATGAATACATGTAGTTGATATTAAATGTAATTATTCCAAGTATAATTTATTTATATATACCAAATATAAGAAAATGTAAAAATTTTCGACAACAAAAATAGGTTGTTGTGATTTGACAAATACGTCTAACAAAGACTACTATTTTCACGTCGCGGCAAAATCCGTGACCGGGTTTGACGTCCTGTATACAAACGCACTGGCGCTCTTTCGTAGCGCTATTTTTACGCCCAAAGTTTATGGTGGGCTGTACAGGGCGCATCGGCGCGCCGCCCCTCTGAGCGGTATGTCAACCTGTACAGCTCGCCACCCTTATTTGACATTAATGGTGGCGTTTCTCAAAATTTTTCAGAGGACACTACCATGTCAACAAATCAAACCACCACGCCAGAAGATAATAAGCAAGCCGAATTAAGTGAAGTCGAACTTAATGAAATGGCTAACTTTAAGGCGGATATAGATGATGCCACAATGATGGAGCTAGAGGAGGCCGCGTCTAACCAGTGCAGGCAACAACAGCGCAGACTTGTTTTGCTCGCTGTTTCACGTGATGCTGATTTTCTTTCTCAATTAAGTATAGATGAGCCTGAAGCCTATGGCGAAATGCTTGAAAGTGCTAAATATTTTTTAGAGCATACAAAAGGACTGCTTTCTATTTCTGAATCAGCTGTTTTTCGCCTAGAGATTGCGGATTGTAGAGAATCGGAATAATTAATTTTTTAGGGCAACCCGTCCATATGGCGGGTTTTTTGTTTCTGGCAGTGTTTTTTATAGCGTGGCACTGGCGTGGCACCAGCAATAGAAAAGGATTAGGATTTCCTTTAACCTCTTGATTTTTTGGCTCCCCGACCAGGGCTCGAACCTGGGACCTGCGGATTAACAGTCCGTCGCTCTACCAACTGAGCTATCAGGGAACTGGAAAGAAGCGTATGTTAACGGTTTGGCTCTTTATGGTCAACCTTCTTGTCAATGATTTTTGTCAATCATCAATCTACGTGCGTCTAAAAAAATCTCATTACAGATTATTATTACCAGGATGGTGGTGAGATAGAAAAGTGTACAGCATATCTAATTGCAATGTCGTCGAATGCATCCATGTCATCACAGAAGCGATAGTATTCAAATAGCGTATTCCACATTGCTTCAGTTCCAGAGTCACTGCCAGCAGTTTTTTTCAGGTTGGCGATAAAGCGGTCTATTCCCAGTGTTTTTGGTTTGGTGTTGTCATTTGAGAGTTGTGTAAAAAATTGAGTGAGTGTTTTGAGTCCTTTGATATCGGCGCCACGTACTTTTGAAAAATCTAATAATGCTCCTCTTGGTGAATGACAGGCTTCGATTACAGTGGTAATTTCTGGTAGTGAGCCATGTGTTATCTTTTGGGGTATTTCAAAAACAATACTGCTTGTAAACTGAGGCAAATCGTTATGGCAGAGCTCGGTAAATATGGATGCATTGAAGTAGTCCTCGTATTGGTCTTTTAGCGTATTAAAATCATTAATACGATTGATTCCCAAATAGAGCGAGGCTAGTAATTGCCAGCCAGATTCCGTTATAGTGCCTGTTTCAAGTGCTTGCTCAAGCGTATGAATAGTTGTTTCAGTCTCAGTTGTAATTTGCTTAATGAGATCTGTTGCATCAGGGATCATTGACCCTGGTGAAGTGAAATCAAGTGCTGTCTCGTTTAGTGTCATCATGGATATAAATTATAATTGTTGGCCTGAAGAATGAGTTGTTATCAACCTTTAATTCGGCTGATTTTAATTACTTCTTTAATGTGTCTCAGGTTACGCATTACTTTTGCAAGATGAAATCTATTTTTGACTTGTAGGATAAGATGCATGACGCCATAGTCTATTTCATTTTTCATTATTACATCGTCAATATTTGAGTCAGCTTTAGCAATTTCTGTTGAAACTCTGGCGAGTACCCCACGCTTGTTAGCCGTGTCAACCCTGATACTGACTTCGAAGGTTCTCGTGATATCTTTGCCCCAGGCTACATCCAAATAATTATCTGGGTTCTTATTGCTGTTAAGAATGACTGAACAATCTAGGGCGTGAATGACGAGTCCTTGATCTTTTTTGATCAAACCGACGATGGGATCTCCATCAATTGGATGGCAACATTTAGCAAATTGTACTGTCAAGCCTTCCGTACCCATTATGGTAATGGGAGCGCTTGCAATGTTTTCTTTAGAAATGGATTCCGCCGGAGATATTAAGCGCTTGGCAACAACGGCAGGGAGTTGTTTGCCGAGTACCAGATCTGCCAACAAATCATTTTTAGACTTTGCGCCACAGTCGCGAACTAATTTTCCCCATTGATCTTTATTGATCGTTTCCGGTGCTATATTGAAAGAAAATAGTGCTTGGTTGAGTAGGCGCTCGCCCAATTGAACTGATTCATCATATTGTATTCTCTTAAGAAAACGACGGATATGTGAGCGTGCTTTACCTGTGGCAACATAGGAAAGCCAAGCAGGATTCGGTTTGGCATACTGTGCGGTAACTATTTCTACGCGATCACCATTTTTTAGTTTACTGCGTAGGGGTGCATTTTCAGTGTTGATCTTAACTGCCACACAGCAATTCCCAATATCAGTATGAACGGCATAAGCGAAATCTACGGCTGTAGAACCTCTGGGTAGTGTTAAAATTTTTCCTTGCGGTGTGAATACATAAACATCCCCAGGAAATAAGTCAATTTTAAGATGCTCCATAAATTCTAATGAATCAGTAGCATCACTCAGCGTTTCCAATAAGCTTTGTAGCCACTGATTGGTCCTTATATTTAGCTCATCAAGGTCTGCATCTGAGTTCTTATACAACCAGTGTGAGGCGACTCCATTTTCTGCAATACGATGCATATCAGCAGTGCGGATTTGTATTTCTATTGGTATAGCGTATGGTCCCACTAAAGTACTGTGTAATGATTGATAACCGTTTGTTCTGGGTATTGCAATATAATCTTTGAATTTGCCAGGAATCGGTTGATATAGGCAGTGTAAAGTTCCTAAAGCAACATAACATGATGGAATATCATCGACGATGACGCGGAAACCATAAATATCGAGCACTTCGGAAAACGTCAATTGTTTATCGACCATTTTCATATAGATGCTATAAAGATGTTTCTCGCGACCACTGACAGTTGCATTTAGGCCGGCTTCTTGAAGGCGAAGTTTGATTGAATCAAGGATTTTTTCAACCACTGCACGGCGATTGCCGCGTGCTGCCTTGGTCGCTTTCTCAAGAACTTTGTAGCGTGTAGGGTAAGAAAAACGGAAACCGAGCTCTTGTAATTCCTGGAAGATATTGTTAAGACCCAGTCGATGAGCAATGGGTGCATATATTTCTAGTGTCTCACGTGCAATGCTATGTTGTTTATCTGGGCGCATTACATCTAGTGTACGCATATTATGTAGTCTGTCAGCTAATTTAATGAGTATGACACGCACATCGCGTGCCATTGCCATTAGCATTTTGCGAAAATTCTCAGCCTGGGCATCAGCTTGTGTTTGGAATTTAATCTTGTCTAGCTTGGAAACACCATCAACCAATTCTGCTACAGGCAGACCAAACCTTTTACTGATTTCAGCTTTAGAGATATGTGTGTCTTCTACCACGTCATGTAACAACGCAGCCGTCAGAGTACATGCATCTAGATGTAGCTCCGCAAGTATTCGGGCTACTGTTAGCGGGTGAGAGATGTAGGGTTCACCTGATTTGCGAAATTGTCCAAAATGTGCTCCCTGACCAAAGGCATAGGCATCTTTAAGCTGAGTAATGTCCTCTGGCTTAAGATATTTAGCGATTTCTGAAAATAGAAGTTCTGCTTCAGGCATAGATTTTAGTTAATTCATCAAGGTATTGAGATTTATTGGCTATCAGTATTAATCGTTGCGTAAGTAATTACGGACTAAGCGCACGCTAACTGTAGCATGACCCTGATGAGCGTATTGATGCAACGATTAATGCTACCCATCTACAGACTAAAAAATTTCCTAGCCAGTATGTAATACTATTCTATATTGGGAATTATAAAATACAAAAAATACTATTTAATTTGTATGTGGTATCTAAAAATAGAAAGTTTAGAAAGGAGGGGGAATGAAAGGTATATTGTAGGCGATAATCGGACAGACGTTATTTTTGATGCTACAAGGATTTCGAAGCAAAATTCGTACTTGTAGCAATATTCGTGAAGTAACTAGAGGTTCTTAGGATCCAGAATATCCAATCCGATTTTGCCTTGAGCTAATTCGCGTAAAGCGATTACGGTAGGTTTGTCGCGCCCAGCTTCTACCATGGGAGTAGAGCCTATAGCAAGTTGCCTTGCTCTCGCTGTAGCAGCTAAGGTCATGTCAAACCTGTTTGGAATTTTTTTTAAACAATCGTCAACGGTAATGCGTGCCATAATATTAATCTCTTTTTTAACTATTTCGAATATAAAACAGGTTGTCTTTTTTCAATATCAGCTTTTGCATGTAATTGCGAGTTGTGTTGTAGGCTGCTGATAAATATGTATTAACTAAGCTGTGCAATTAATGCGCGATGATTCACAAGTTGTCGCTCTTTTTTTAAGCGCTCGGCCCGAATAATGCTGGTTAGATCCCTACTTGCTTCCTCCAGCTTACTATTAATGATAACATAATCAAACTCGCTGATATGACTCACTTCCTCACGTGCAGCGGCGAGTCTTTTCTGAATGACATCTTGATCGTCTTGTCCACGCACTTTCAGTCGTGTTGCCAAGGTGTCTGCGGTTGGCGGTAAGATAAAAATACCCACTGATTGGGGAAAACTTTTATAAACTTGCTTGGCGCCTTGGCAATCAATCTCAAGCAAAATATCATGACCTGAGGCCATGGTTTCATTAATCCACTTTTGAGAAGTTCCATAGAAATTGCCATATACTTCAGCACTTTCCATAAATTCCCCGCGTTCTAGCATTTGTTTGAATATACGTTCACTTACGAAATGATAATCACGCCCATTTTTTTCTTCAGAACGTGGTGGACGTGAGGTATGTGATATGGATAGATTGAGATTAAGGTCAGAATTAAGCAGTGCTCTGACCAAACTGGTTTTTCCTGTGCCTGATGGTGCACTAATGATAAATAAGCAACCAACTGTTGTTGTCATTTTTGAACCATTACATGTATCGATGAGACGCTATCATTTAGAACTCAGGGCTGTGAGTACTTGTTTCTTTACTGTTCTGATCGGCATCATTTCTTGTGAAAAGAATCTCAATACGCCCAAATAATTTTTCATCTTCTTCATCAATGCGGGTAAGGAAGTGACTAGTATACGCGTAGTTACTCATCCGTAATAACCGTAAGTTACGTCTATTTGCACCTTTATATTCGATGAAGCGTTAATATCATCTAGCAGAAACAACTCGTCTCAGAAGCAATTTTTCACTGGTCAATTGTAGGAATAAGCGATTATTGGCTGGCTTTCTCCTTACGTACTTTATCTATTAATTTTTCCAAGACTTTGATGGTATCTTGTGGCGTTTTGTTCATTCCACCACTGGTTAGGTACTTGCCGCCAACCACCAATGAAGGAACGCCAGATAATTTATATTGCCGAGTCATTTGTGTAGATCGGGCTACCTGATTTTGTACGGTAAAAGAATTGTAAGCGCTAACAAATTTTTCTCGTTCTATACCTTGTTTCTCAATCCAGCTAAATAATACAGGCTCTTTAGTTAGATTGATTTTTTTAAGATGAATGGCATCATAGATTTTATCGTGGAGCGCGTCTTTTATACCCATGGCTTCTATGGCATAGAATGTTTTTGCGGCAGGCACCCAATTGGTACGGAAAATTGCAGGCACGTAACGGAAGTTGACGTCATCGGGAATACTTTGCAACCAGATTTTAAGATGTGGGTGCAGGTGATTACAGTGTGAGCAGCCATACCAGAAAAATTCAATTACTTCTATGGCGCCATTATCTTGTATTGGTTGTGGTGTCGGCAGCACCGTATAGTTTTTACCTTCAATGAGCTCTGCACGGGCACTGGTTATACTGATTAAGCCAATACTCAGCAATAGGAGTAATATTGTAAGCAGTCGATTTAGATTCATTTTTTCTCCTTAGAACAATTTTTTGGGCGGCAATTGGTTTCTTTCTGTAAGTCATACTAGGTTGATGCAATATTAAAAAAATTAAACAATGGTCGTGTTATTGCACGTTTTTACGCACCTTGATGAAATGGGTTTCTATGCCGTTTTGCTGCAAAGAAATGCGCACTTGATCAACATCTACTATTTTGGTGAATGGTCCTAAACGTACGCGATGCCAGATTCCTTTTTCTGCTAAATCAGCAGATTGAACGGATGCTACCATGCCGAGTAATGCAAGTCTTGCCTTCAGATTTTCAGCATCATTATTTTTTCTAAAAGACCCAGCCTGAAGAAAGTAATTTTCTATTGGAGCAGTATGATTTATTGATATAGGTGGTTGTTGTACTGCTTGCTTGAATTCTTGTTCGGTGACAGGTTCTTCAACACCCGGTAATATTTTATAAAAATCAAAGCGGGTTTTTTCATCCACTTGAGTTGGCTTTTCTTTATCGGTAGCGAGTGTCAGCGTTTCTTGGGTATTGCTTGTGCCATATTTTATCGGCGTGTTGTCCGCAACATTCTCTTTAGTTAGAAATGGGCTGGGAGCCTGGCTCAGATACATCCATACCCCAATGGCACTGATAAGACCCAGTGCATAGCCTATAAAGAGTCCCCAAATCAGTGAGCCTTTGCTCTTTGTAGATGTCGAAGGTTTGCTGGATTTGTAATCTCGACTCATTGAATTCCTTGTATTTTAATTCAGTTACATTTTATCTGGAGCGTTCACGCCCAGTAATTTTAATCCATTACGCAATACTTGTTGTATGGATGCAATTAATGCTATTCGAGCGTGTTGGAGTGGAATATCTGATACCAGAAAACGGGTCGAATTATAATAGCTATGAAATTCACTTGCCAGTTCTCTAAGATAGAAAGCAATCAGATGTGGCGCAAATTCCTTGGCTGCTGTTTCGAGCATATCTGGAAAATCTATCAGTTTTTGAAGCAACACCAGCTCAGCAGAGTCCGTTAATGTTTCAGTATTTATATCGGCAAGTATTGCCATATCCCCATCCCATTGAGCCAGTACACTGCACACGCGAGCATGTGCGTATTGTACGTAATAGACTGGATTTTCGTTACTTTGCGATTTCGCTAGGTCCAAATCAAAATCCAAGTGTTGGTCACTTTTGTGCAATACGTAAAAGAAACGTGCTGCATCTTTACCAACTTCATCACGTAATTGTCGAAGCGTAACAAATTCTCCAGAACGCGTGGACATGGGGGCTTTTTTACCATCACGATAGAGAACTGCAAATTGAACCAGTGCAATTTTCAGTTCTTCTGAGTTTAATTCCAGCGCTTGGAGTGCGCCTTTTACACGCGCAATATAACCGTGATGATCTGCTCCCCATACATTAATGACCTGCTCAAAACCACGCTCAAATTTATTGAGGTGATAGGCAATGTCCGATGCGAAATAAGTAAATTGTCCATTTTCTCGTTGTACGACGCGATCTTTTTCATCACTAAAATCAGTAGAACGGAACCATGTGGCGCCATCTTGCTGATATAAGAAATTTTTTTGTTCGAGTAACTGTATCGCATGTGTTACTTGACCATTATCAAACAAGGATTGTTCAGAAAACCAAGTATCAAATTCCACACCAAATTCCATCAAATCATTGCGGCAGTCGCCCAATTGCTCGGTTAGTACAAAATTGTGGATATATGCATAATCCTGTCCCAGAAGTTTTTTTGCATGAGCAATTAAATTATCCAGTTGTTCATCTGTATCAATAGCTGTCTCTTTACTTGTTGTAGGAAAATCCTGTAACAATAATTCAGGCTGGTGTATATAGCGTTCGCCATGCGCCTGTTGTATCAAACGCGCCATATCTCGAACATATTCACCCTGGTAGGCATTTGCTGGGAAAGGTATATGAATGCTATTAAGTTCCAGATAACGTAGCCAGGTAGAAATTGCCAGAATGTCCATCTGTCGCCCTGCATCATTGACATAATATTCGCGAGTAACGGAAAAGCCAGTAGCTGCAAGGATATTGGCAAGACTTGCACCGAATGCTGCCCCGCGTCCATGGCCGACATGCAAAGGTCCAGTTGGATTGGCTGAAACAAATTCCACTTGAATTTTTTTCTCATTACCCAAGTTACTGTAGCCAAATTCATTGCCTTTCTGTAAAACATAATGCGGAAATTGTTGTTTGGCAGAAGTTTTGAGAAACAGATTAATAAATCCAGACCCGGCAATTTCGACTTTTTCCAGGTAAGGTGAAGCCGGCATCGAATCAATCAGCAGGTTGGCAATTTCACGCGGATTGTTATGTAATGGTTTGGCCAATTGCATGGCTAAGTTACTGGAGTAATCACCATGACTTGCTTGCTTGGTACGTGTTAATTCGATGCGAGCAGAAAAATCTGACGATGTGATTTTTCTAGCGGCTTCGTGCAAAAGCTTTGCAAAATGGGTTCTAAAGTTAGGTTGGTCTGACGAAGTCATGGTAGGAATCTGTCTAAGCAATTGCTATTATAGATAGCGAGATTGGAATAGATAACGTTGGTAAGTTTCTTCATGATTTAGAGTTTATATGGTTTTTAACTGGTTAATTAAACTACTTGATTGATTCAATATAGATTGTTGCTCAGGTTTGGTTAAGAGACGCTTATTTGGCTGACAATTGTTGACGACAAGTTTCGAACAAACAAATTCCAGCGCTAACTGAGACGTTTAGACTCTCTATATCACCGAGCATGGGTATACGGGTTAATAGATCGCAAGTTTCACGCGTGAGTCGGCGCATACCTTTTTCTTCTGCGCCTAATACCCAAGCGACCGAGCCACTCAGTTTGATGGTATTTAGGTTATTATCTGCATCGGCTGCAGTGCCAATTATCCATATATCGCGTTGTTTCAATTGCCTTAAGGTGCGAGCCAGATTAGTCACCACAATATAGGGCACCGTATCGGTTGCACCACTGGATACTTTATGTACCGTGGCAGTGAGTCCCACCGCGCGATCTTTAGGTGCAATGACAGCATGAACACCAAACGCACTGGCTACACGCAAGCATGCGCCTAAATTATGTGGGTCTTGAATGCCGTCCAATACCAATAATCGCGCTGGTTCAGTCAGTGTGTCCAGAATGTCATCGATATCGACATAAACGTGTGTGGTGTCGATGTATGCTGTGACGCCTTGGTGGCGCCTGCTACCCGCCATACTCGTTAGTCTTGTGCTATCACAGGAGATCAAGCGAATTTCCTGGGTTTCTGCAAGTTTTAATAAATCATGGACACGTTGATCATGGCGGGCGGAGTCAATAAATATTTCTTTGATGCTATCGGGGTTTTGACGTAAACGGCTGGTAACGGCATGAAAGCCAAAAATAAGGCGAATGTTAGACATATTTTTATAAACCTGAAAACTTAATTAAGTAAAAATATTATGCCTAAGAGATGAATTGGGTATCCTATTTTGACAAATATCTTATATTGAAGCACATCTGTGTATTATTCATTTGGCTCAGAATAACAGGGCTTCCTTAATGACGTTTCTTGCTCCTCAACCTGGAAGATTTGCGGGTGTTATCGGATTTTGTAGTTGTTTCAGCCAATATAAAATCAATTTTACTGGTTTCCAAATCTACTCGTACCAGTTTGACATGTAATCTATCGCCGAGGCGGTATTGCTTGCCACTACGTTCGCCTTGTAAGGTATGCTTGGTTGCATCGAAATGAAAATAGTCACTGGGTAATTCTGAAATATGTATTAGTCCTTCCACATAGATATTATCGAGTGATACAAATAGTCCAAATCCAGTAACGCTGCTAATGACGCCATGAAAGCATTCACCAATTTCATCCTGCATATAGAAGCATTTTAACCATGACTCAACATCACGTGTGGCATCGTCGGCGCGTCGTTCTGTTTGTGAGCAATGCTTGCCCAATTCGTGCCAATCACCCGGAGCATATTCTTTGCCTTTTAACACGGCTTTAATGGCACGATGTATCAGTAAATCGGAATAGCGACGAATGGGTGAAGTGAAATGTGTGTAGGACTCGTATGCCAATCCAAAATGACCGATATTGTCAGGACTGTAAACAGCTCGTTGTAAAGACCTTAGCATGACGGTTTGCAGTAACTGTGCATCGGGTCTGTCTTTTATATTAAGAAGTGTTTTGGCGTAATCTTTAGCACAAGGTTTATTTTTTCCACCTAATTGCAAGCCAAATTCTTTAAGAAAACTGCGTAATGATTCAAGTTTGTCAGAGGCGGGGCCTTCATGAATCCGATAAATGGCAGGTTGACTATTTTTTTGTAGTAAATCAGAGGCACACACATTGGCTGCTAACATACATTCTTCAATTAAACGATGGGCATCATTGCGCAGTACGGGTTGAATTTTATCAATTTTACCTTGCTCATTGAATATCATCTGAGTTTCAGTGGTCTCAAAATCAATCGCACCACGTTTTTTGCGTGTTTTGAGTAATGTCTTATATAGCTTGTAAAGTAGTTGAATATGTGGCAGCAGTTTTATATATTGTTTGGCTTCTTTTCCTTTAGAATTGGCCAACATCGCTGCGACTTTATTATAAGTGAGTCGCGCGTGTGAGCGAATGACCGCTGGATAAAAACGATAGTTGACGATATTGCCATTAGACTCGAGCTGTATCTCGCACACCATGCACAGACGATTCTTTTGTGGATTAAGCGAGCACAATCCATTGGAAAGTATTTCGGGCAGCATGGGTATTACCCGTCTTGGGAAATATACTGAATTACCGCGTTCGAGCGCTGCCTGATCAATCTTATCTTTAGCATGAACATAGTGGCTGACATCGGCAATGGCAACGTATAATTTGTAACCTTTCTCGAAAGACTCGCAATACACGGCATCATCAAAATCTCGAGCTGTTTCATTATCTATCGTTACAAGGGGTAAATGACGAATATCTTCCCGTTCTACCAGTTCTTTTTTCAGTACTCTAGTAGGGAATTGGGCAGAAAGTTTTTCTACTTCGGAAGAAAATTCATAAGGTAGATCATGCTTGCGTAGCGCAATCTCAATTTCCATTCCGGGTGCAGTGTAGTCACCAAGGATTTCAGTAACGTGACCAATTGGCTGAGCATTTTTACTGGGTTGTTGAATGATTTTTATGATGACTACTTGCCCTGCTTTAGCTTTCATGGACTTTTCTTTAGGTATCAGGATGTCTTGACTAATGCGTCGATTCTCTGCCTCAACAAACAAAATTCCGTGGTCGATATGCAGCCTTCCTACTAACTGTGTATTAGCGCGCTGCAGTACTTCTACAATGGTCGCTTCTCTGCGTCCTCTTCGGTCCAGTCCGAATTCACGTACCACAACTTGGTCACCATGAAGGGCTTTATGCATTTCTTTGGGACTCAGGAATAGATCGGTACTTTCATCATCTGGAATAAAAAATCCGAATCCATCAGCATGGCCCTGCACCTTGCCTTTGATAAGCGCAAGTTTTTCCATCATACAGAGATCACCCTTGCGATTACGCATAATTTGGCCTTCACGCAACATAGCGGAAAGTCGGCGACCAAAAATTTCATGTTCTTTTGCGGCAATACCAAGCAGGCGTTGTAATACTTGATCCGCAACAGGAACCCCTTGATCTTTCATGACTTGTAGAATATATTCACGGCTCGGTAACGCATGACCATAACGTTCTTTCTCGCGCTCAATATGAGGATCGAGATTACGTCGCTTAGTCTTCTTCTGAATTGACAAAACAATGGTTTCCTATAAAATTATGCGTTTGCCCGCCCTATCCAAGGGATGCGGGATAGCCCAGATGGCGGAATTGGTAGACGCGCATGGTTCAGGTCCATGTGCCTTCGGGTGTGGAGGTTCGAGTCCTCTTCTGGGCACCATCAACTCATATAATGCGTTGATTATTAATAAGTTATTTTTTTATAAAAAATTACTATACCAAAGACTATACCAATAAAAGAGTTGCTGTAGTTATATTGCGTAATATTTAAGTAATATATGTAACGATTTATTATCCAGTTTATATCACATTACCTGATGTAATCATATTACTCAGAGTTGAAGATAGAAATAAAAGTTGAGCAACCCCCTTCCATTTATCCGTGGACAAAAATGTAACTAGGCAGACGTTCTACAAGCAAAAAACGTCAAAAACAAGCGGTACAATA
>CAXBGL010000068.1:0-13568 GCA_963975255.1 uncultured Nitrosomonas sp.
GCATTAAATAAACTATACTGAATTTGTCTTAAATAAAACGAAGTACCAAACGAAAGGCTATGTCGCAATTAACTATTGGTTTTTGTTAACTCTCTAATTGTACTTTAATTATTGAGACTATCAAGTCAATGGTTAATAAGGGTTTTATAAATTCTTAAATCAAATTCAACATTTAATTGTGACATAGCCAAACGAAACACTAATCAGTCAATAAAGGGAGAACATCATGAAAACATTTTATACCGTAGCTGCATTAGCATTAGTCGTCGCCTTCTCCGGAGCAGTTCATGCAGAAGGATCAAAAATTAAGAAGTCTACACTCATTAATGCATCTCAAAACTCAGGCAACTTGAATGCTGCCATTGGTAAAAACTCAAGAGCAAACACCGGATCGATCAGTGTCAAGGGCTCTAAAGTAGAAAAGTCAACCGTAATCAACGCATCTAGTAACAATGGCAACCTAAACGCTGCCATCGGTAAGAACTCAACCGCTAATACCGGTTCTGTTGATATTCAATAAGAGGTAGATAAACCGCGGTCAAGCCAACAACTCATCAGATGTTGGCTTGACCACACAAAAAGTAGAAGGCAATTGGATTACTGTCTAGCCAGAGGATTTGAAAATGTTTAAACAACTTATCTATATATTACTACTACTCTTTTTTATTACAACCAGTGTTGTATATGCAGACGATTTTGATGGTGGCATTCCAATCGATAGTGCTGGAATTAATGATAACCTGGATCTGGGTATAAACATTCAGTATATCAAGCGTAACGCCATTGCCAAGGCAAGACGCGGTGCAAAAGGTGCCACCACAAATTGTGGTGGCGCAGGCAACCAAACTTTTGGGCCAGGTGCTGATTTGAAAGGTGCAACAATTGTAAATCTGTCTGACAACAAAGGAACGTCAGCAGTTTGTATTAAATAAAAACGGGAGACTTGTTTTAAAAGATTTCCATCAAACAATTCAATAATAAGGGAATCAGTCAAGGTGAAGATCATGAAGATGAAATTTAAAGAGTACAAGATTGTATGGTTGCTTTTTTTAATAGCTGGTTGCGGTGCTAATCCACAGAACGCAGATATTGGTCTGAATGAATCTTTGCCAGAAGCAAAGATTACGATTTATCAGCAAGCTATCAATGATATGGGATTGATGACAACTATTTACAATACCCCGGTTTTGAAGATCATGACCAAGGATATTTTCGACAATACCGGCACATCAATCGCCACTAAGGCTGAAATTCCGCGTGATATTACAGAGATGGTTAAAAGTACGCTCAATGGTATTGGTGGAAAAGTGCTTTATATACCATATGAACCCGAATTTATGCAGAATACCGCTGGTACGGGGTATTCTGATTATGGAGATAAAATACTGCCACAAGTTGTTTTGTCAGGTGGCATTACTGAATTTGATCGAGGTTTAGTCACCAAAGGCGATTCTCTAGAATTTGATATTGAAGTCGCTAAACAGTACGGCCTTGATTTCGCTGATGAGAATAAAGCTTCTCTCTCCAGCGTCACACTGGATTTCAACTTAATCGATTTTAAGACATTTACCGGTATCCCACGAATTCAGGCCGTCAATGGCATTAAGCTACACAAGGCAACTAAAGAAGACAGTATCGGCTTTACCGTCAAGAGTGCTACTTTTGGTGCCAAGGGTGAAATCAAGAAAGTACAGGGACGGCATGCTGCGGTTCGTTTATTGGTACAACTCAGTATGCTGCAAATGATAGGGCGCTATACAAAGCTTCCCTACTGGAGATTGGTCCCAGGCGCAACTCGCGATGAAGTTGTGGTTAATCAGATCCAGGAAGAATATTATACGCTGTCTCAAGCGCAACTTATTGCGAAATCGCAGGAGTTACTTTACCTACATGGTTACCGTGTCACACCTAATGGCGAGATGGATAAAGCGACACAAAAGGCTTTGCAAGACTTTGCTAAAAAACAAAACCTGCAGGTCACTGCTCTGGATCAGCATGTGTATTTAGCGTTATATGAAAATGTACCGATCACATTGGCTGTTGCACGTTTACGTAGAAATTTAGGCAACAGTCAGAATAATACTATGGTTATATCTCCGCCAACATTTGTTTCACCACAGGCTAAAGAAATTGTTGAGGTCTCTGAAAATACAAAGTTTAATGACGGCAAACTGGAATTATCCATTAATAAATCTGAATATAAAGTCGGAGATATACTAAAAATAAATTTTACAGTAAGTGAACCAATGTACGTCAGGATTGTAATGATTAATTCTGAAGGGGAGGTTTCTACAGTATTTCCAAATGTTTACCAAAGCGACAATTACTGCTTGCCAGGGAAAAGTTATAGCATTCCTGGATCAAGTGATAGCTATTCGATATTAGTAGATAAACCAGTTGGTACTGATAAATTACGTGCTATTGCAAGTAAAAGCCTAATTCCCGTAGACGACATGCATTTTACATCTGATGGTGATTTTGATGAAATTAAAATGGCTAATTACACAATACGTGCGGCTGTTAATTACAATATTCGTTAGGAGCGTAATGACAATGAAATTAAAAATTCTAATATTGAGTTCTATTTTGCTACTGGCAGCCTGCGAGAATGCGCCGGTCAGACGAACGGAGCTGTTATCACAGCATCCAGAGTGGGATGCTCAAACGCAGAAACTGGTTCGCGCAGGGTATGCTGTCAAGGGAATGAATCAGAAGCAAGTCGAAGCTGCTTGGGGAAAACCTTGTTGGAGTTGCACTGGAACAACGAAAGGTGACTGGGGCGAAGCATGGGAATATCCAACACAAGTCATTTTCTTTAATAACGATGGAGATGTAACACGGCTGGAGAAAAAATAAACTTGGATTTAAGTGTGGCTATTTTATTGATATTAAATAAGTAAATGGTAATACGTCACACAATGCAGGTAACTGCGTCACAGATTACCTGCATTAAATAAACTATACTGAATTTGTCTTAAATAAAACGAAACACCAAACAAACACACTTAACCAATCAATAAAGAGAGAACATCATGAAATCAAATAGACTATCCCGTGTTGCAGGCGGATTAATATTTTTAACAGTACTGTCACTATCAGCACAGGCACAACAAGTTAAAATATATGACCAACCACCCAGTGCTGAACAGATGGGAAAACATCTGTTTGATTATCAACCAAAAAATCAGGCAAACAGGAAAACGCGTGGACTGGTTTTCTCATCAGCGAAAGTTAAAAAAGTATCCGCTGCGCATAGTGCACCTGCTAAGAAAAATAGCATCGGATTTTTAATTGAATTTGCGCATAACTCAGCAGATATTCAACCTGCATCCGTACCATTCCTGGAAGAATTAGGAAAAATGTTAACGATGCAAGGTTTGTCCGATAAAAATATTATTATTGAAGGGCATGCTGATGCAAGTGGGTCCGAATATTACAATCTCAACCTATCAGAGCGTCGCGCATCTTCGATAAAAAGTTACTTGGAAAGAAATTATGGTGTATCCACTTCGCGTCTAACAATTATCGGCAAAGGTGAAACGCAACCATTACCTGGGAAGAATCCCCATGATCGATTAAACAGGCGCGTTCAGTTCTATAGTGCAAATTGATATAAAACGCATCGCATTAAAAACTCGGCATTGGGTGAATAAAATGGATAGCACAACTGAAACAATACATCAAAAAAGTAAAAAAAAATGCTTCTGGTCACCTATAACAATTTGTCAATGGCTATTGTTGTTCATGATCAATGCGCACATGCTTCCATCATTAGCGGGTCAGAATGTAACCGGTCAAATTATCATTGACGGTGAGATTTATAATGGAAGCAATTCCCGATTACTCAAGGGGTCAGGCAAAGCAGGTCGAGAAAATCGTCAGGCACATAATTTTAAGCGTGTCATAAATAATAGTGGTGCCGATGTACATTTTAATTGGGGACAACGTGTATCAATTGAAGTTATTGGCGATCAAAATTTACTCTCACTCATTAAAACTAAGGTTCATCAAGGTGTGTTGAGTATTTCAGCGTCTCAAAGCTATCAAACACAATTACCCCTGATCGTAAAATTATCCGCACCTGATCTGCGTGCGTTTGAGTTAAATAGTGCTGGTGATACAAAACTAATTGGCCTGGAAGGCAATGTATTCGAACTGAATTTGAACGGAAGTGGTGACGTGATTGCCACAGGAAGGATGCATCAATTATTGGCCAAGTTAATTGGTTCTGGCAATATTGATACAAAAGACTTATTGACTGAAAAAACTGAAATTCAAATTTTTGGTTCAGGTGATGCAAATATTTATGCACGAAATTATTTAAAAGCTGAAATTATTGGAAGCGGGGATATTCTCTACTATGGCAAGCCTGCAACAATAAACCAAAATATCATAGGTAGCGGTGATATTGAATCTGGCGATTAATCACCATGAAACACTTTATTAAAAGTGCGTTTATATTAATTTTCATCGCGCCAATATTAGCTGAGAACTGTAAGGCTGGTCTCATTCTGGAAAACAATAAGGCAATTTCTCGACCCAAAATAAAAAAACCAATAACTAAAGCGATAAAAAAAACGCGTGTCAAAAATGCAATAGAGCTTGGCCCCAAGTTGCCTAAACGGCAATGGCATTCGTTAAATGGGAACCTAAATGGCAATGATGTCTTTTTGTATGTAAGAAAAAACAAATATCGTCAAATCACTGGCTATTTATTTGATAATGGTGGAAGTACTCAATATATATACGGCGAATGGAATAAAGATTATTTGCAGATTTATGATCAATCCAATCAATTATTAACAGTTATTTTAAATAACTAATCATCTATGGAGATGAAAATTTCTGCCCCTGAAACTGATGATATAGCTAACGGAGGCCGTAATGAAAATATTACGCATTACAATAATATTTATCGTAATAATTACTTTTGAGTTCAGTTTTGAATTAAACCTCAGCCCTGTTTTTGCCCAGAAATCGGCAGTATATGAGGAAAATATCAGACTCCAATGGGCTTTTGGCGCAATCAGGAAAGAAGAAGGAAAGCCTGAACTCGTTTCAATTAAACAAGATGCCGTACTCAAATCAGGAGATCAGATTAAATTTTTCGTAAAACTCAAGACAAAAAGCTTTGCTTATCTGATCTATCATGGCTCCAAAGATGAAATAAATATTCTATTCCCATATCAATTTACACAATCGCATGACAATGAGTCACAACAAAAAAAATATTATATTCCACAGGGTTCTGAGTGGCTTGAATTAGACAAACAAGTTGGGCTAGAAACATTTTATTTCCTCGTATCTACGGATCGACTGGTTAACCTAGAACGTTTAATCATCGATCACAAGCAAGCAACCCCAGCAAAGAAAACGCAACTCACAAAACAAATTCTTCAAAAGGCACGCGCACTTATTTGGAAAAACCGCAGATTTAAGCGCACTGCTGAAAAACCAGTCACTATTATGGGTCGTCTTCGTGGTAGCAATAAAACAAACAGTCCGTATGACATAACAAACCTAGCAATGGAGGTTTCTGAAAATAATTTTTATGGCAAGACTTTCACGATTGACCATCAATAACAGTAAACTACGTACTTCAATTCTACTGATCATATGTGTATTTCTCGCAACGCACTTATGTTTCAGGATCATGCCAGGTGTTTTTGAGATATGGAATAATCAGGCGGTTGATCAACTCTTCGTTTTCAGATCTTCCTCAGAAACCCTCAGACCTGCCTATAACAATAAGGTTATCCATGTTGACATAAATAACGTTAGCATACAGAAACTTGAGCGACATTATTTAGACCGTTCTTTTTTTGCTAAGCTGATAGATAACCTTGACTCAATGCAGGTATCTGCACAAATATATGATTTTATTTTTGCTGCACGCCTAGATGAAGCAAACGACCGTCAATTAATTGAAGCCACCCGAAAAGCTAACAATGTGTATTACGGTTTGGCATTTGAGTTATTGAATAAGGAGCAAGTCCAAAAAATAAAGCCGAACTTTCAGAAAGTCATTCCTTATCTTGATCAAAGTAAATGGTCACTACAAATAGGAGACAACAGCTCACTTTACGCTGCCAATAAACCGTTAATAACCTTTTCTGATTTGGCTTACGCTTCTCGAGGATTGGGGTCTCTCAGTATCAAGTTTGATAACGATGGTGTTCTCAGACGTGTGCCGCTGATTGTATTGTTTGGAGATGCCTATTATCCCATCCTCCCCTTTCGGGTCATTTGTGATTATCTCGGCGTCCCAACTCATAAGTTGCTGATCAAACCTGGGGAAAGCATTACACTCCAAGATGCCCAATATCCTGGTGAAGACAAGTATCAGGACATCATTATTCCCATCGACAAACAAGGCAATATGATTGTTAACTATATTGGACCGTGGGGTCAAATGGATCATTATAATTTTGTCGATATCCTGCAGGCTTCAAACAATCGCGTTGAGCTGGATATGTGGAGACGAGAGTTGAAAGGGAAAATCGTTTTGATTTCAGATATTTCCACTGGATCGACAGATGTGGGGCCAGTCCCCACTGATGCCAATTTCCCTTTGAGTGGTGTGCATACAAGTATCATCAATCAGATATTGACAAAATCATTTCTGAAAGCCCTTTCTGATTGGGAAATGCTCATTATAGAAATCCTGCTTATGGTGAGTATTCTTATCCTGTCTTTGTGGCTTTCTTCAGTTTATTTTTCAATTGGAACGCTTGTTCTGGGTATTGCCTATTTCGGAATAGTCTGTATTAGTTTCTTTTATTGGGGACTAATATTTCAAATTGTTCGACCGCTGTTCATGATGACACTAGCACTCGTATCTATTGCCATATATCACTATGTTTATGAAGAAAGAGAGAAAACAGAAGGCCTCCGACAACGTGATTTTATTCGCCAAACATTTGGTCGATACCTGAGTCACGAAGTCGTAGAGAAATTACTCACGACACCAGATGGCCTGGAGCTGGGCGGAGAGAATCGTGAAGTAACCTTTTTGGTATCAGATCTACGTGGCTTTACAGCACTTTCAATGCAGCTCACTCCTCAAGAAGTCATTCGTATTATTAATCGATATCTCAGTCGTATGATTGAAATCATCAACCAACATAAAGGTACGTTGAATGAAATAGAAGGTGACGGTTTACTTGTTTTTTTTGGTGCGCCACTTATGAGTAAAGAAGCGCATATCCAAGCTGTTGCATGTGCAATTGACATGCAAAATGCCATGTTGGAATTGAACAAAGAGCAACAAAAGAATGGGCTCCCAGAACTCTCGATGGGTATTGGTCTGAATACGGGAAATGTTATTGTCGGCAATATAGGCTCTAAAGATCGTGCCAAATACTGCGCAATTGGTAGCCCCATCAATACGGCTTATCGAATTGAATCCCATACGATAGGCGGACAAATTCTGATCAGCCCATCAACCTATGTAAAAGTAGCGCCAATCGTTCAGATTAGTGATACGTTGGAAGCACAATTTAAAGGCATGGCGCAACCGATGTCCTTACATGATGTGACCGGACTCAAAGGTAAATTTAATGTCGAATTATTAAAAAAAGAAGCGCATGAATTTATAAAAATTAGCCCACCCATTTTGATTGCCTGTTCACCAATGGAGGGCAAGCTGGTCTCAAATGATATTGTTTCTGGTCAACTTACACATATTAAAGATTCTACTGTGGCGATTTCTGTCGAACGGTCATTTGAGCTTCGATCCAATCTAAGAATCATAATCGTCACTGACGAGGTCTCGGAGCTTCCTGAAATGTATACGAAAGTAATATTTGTCGCATCACCCGAACCACATTCTTTAATGACCCGATTACACCTGGAATTTACCTGGCTTCCTGAAGATACTAAAAAGTATATTCATTCTTTTTCTGACTCTCAGATAAAGATGACTGGATAATTGATTGAAATCGTTTATGTATACTCGCAGTAAATAAAAAAAGTGACAAATAGATTTTATCCGGTACAGCTCATTTTATTGTTCCTTACCGCTTGTTCCACACCATCAGAACTCATCCGACAGCAAGCTGAATCACATGGTTTCCAGCCACAAATAATCTCCAGTAATCTATTTATACATGCTGTCTATAAAAAGAAAACATTTTGTGCGGATAATACAGTACATGTTTATATTCCCGGTGATGGGAACCCCTGGCGATCACGTCACAGAGTTGCACTAGACCCAACACCACGTTACTCGCTCATGCTGGATTTAATGGCGCTGGATAACGTGGCTTCTACACAATATCTTGGACGCCCATGCTATCTGGGGCAATATAAAAATAATTCCTGCCATGCCTTGCATTGGACACACTGGCGTTATTCAGAAGATGTTGTAAGTAGTTTACAAAATGTGTTGCATCAGCAGCTTTCCAGGTTTCCAGAATGCAAGGCGACATTAATTGGTTATAGCGGTGGTGGAACGTTGGCTATGTTGATTGCGCCTCAATTACCACAAGTCAGCACAGTAATTACCATAGCGGGAAATCTGAATGTGAATGCCTGGAGCAAAATGCACGCTTATAGCCCTTTGCAGGGTTCACTTGATCCAGCAGAACAACTTCCCTTGCCTTCTCGAATCAAACAATGGCACTTACTAGGGGGGATGGATGACAATGTTCCAGCATCCATTTCCAGGCAAGTGATACAGGATCAACCCAATGCAGAAATTTTATATTTTGATAAATTCACGCATCAATGCTGTTGGAAAGCAATCTGGCCATCCGTACTCAAGAAAATCAATAATGCACCAGAATAACTTCTTACACCAAAAAGTTACAGATAAATGAAGTGGCTACAATAAATCTTTTGGATAAAAGAAAAACTCGCCCGCAGAATGACCCGAATGACGTATTGGTGCATATTCCGGTACTTGTTTGAAGTCCTGATCTTGAGCAGCATCAGCTACCAATGCAGAAACATTTCTATAAAGAGTTTGTGATTCCATTAAATCATTATTTTTTGTAAGCGTATCTATAAATGCTTTTGCAAAAACAGAATGATTTCCGCCGCCACCATCGAGTACAGGTTCCAATCCTCCAGAGGTTAAAGCCATACGAGATCTTGCGTCCTGCATCAATTTTATCCACTGTGCACGTTTTTGCATTGTCATTCCGGCTTCAAGTCTTGCCACTGAACTTCGAGTCAATGACCCAGAATAGCAGGAGTCCGCAACCACAAGTACATGCTTAGCTTCAATAATCTTGAGTTGATCGGTGACATTTTGTACCGATATCCAATTTGCAGAGCTGTCGGGCTCAGCATCAACAGGCAACCAATGACCCCGGTCATTTACTTTGTCCAAGATTCCATGTCCTGCATAATAAATGAGTAAATTATCTTTATCTGTTAGTATCTTGCGATAATCATTTAACGCTTTGAGAATATCGTAACGTGTTGCATCGAGTAATACCTTTGTTTCAAAGCCATATTTGTTTTTTAGTACACCTGCGACAACTTCTGCATCATTAATCGCCGTATCAAGATGAGGCAATTTAGAGTAAGTATTGTTACCAATTAATAATGCATAATATTTGCCAAATATTTCTCGCGGCAAAATATTTTTTAGTGTAGGCTTCTTAGTTTGCGCATTTACAGACGGTGCATCAACCATTTTTACGGACTTCAGGACCGCCTGAGGCTCTATATTAAGCTTTAATTCAGTACGTCTACTGTTACGATCAATGGCAACAATATCGACCGGTGTGATCGCAGAGTTCAACAACACATTCGTCTTGAACATATTATTATTATCAAGTGACTCCTCCTTGTCGTTGACAAATAGAGACACCAAACCTGCCGGTGCGGTAATTTTACCAATAATCGTTCTTTTAGTAATCCCCGAACGCGTTTTTATTAAAAAAGTGCCACGTTGAACAATTAGTGGCGGCTCAATAATTTCAATTTTAGGCCCAGCCAACGCCACCAATTTATCAGCGGTATTTTGACCTGAACCTGATTTGTTATTTTCAAACACAATACGTTCTTGTAAGGCTATAATTTGTTCACTTTGTTTTTTTAATGCCTGTTGTTTTTCCTGATCTTGCCTGATTAATTCTGTCTGCTCCTGAGTCTGCTTGCTTAATACTTGTTTTTGTAACTCAAAGGCTTGTTGAAGCTGTACTAATTCCGTATTTAACTTAGTTCTATTTTCTTTTTCCTGAGATGTCTTCGCTTGATTACTATCATTGAGTTTATTTTTTAATACATTAAGTGAATCTTCTCTCTGTTGGAGACTTTGTTTTTGCGTATTAACTTCTTGCTGTGTTTGCTGTAAATTACCGTGCACCTGACGTAATTCAGCCTTTAATTTCGAGAAACTCAACTTTTGCTGATTTAATTCAGTACGTAATGCAATTAACTCACGATCTTTATCAGTGGCAACGCGCTCTGCACCCGTCTTATATATTTCCAGTGCTTGTTCTTGTTCTCGTACCTTTATTTCCAAACGGGCGATTGTTTTTTCCTTATGTTCCAGCTCAACTATTTTCTTATCTAGTTCCTGTTCAAACCTGTTTATCTCTAGTGTTGTTGCTTCACTGACCGTCTTACCTTTATTCGTTTTCTGTTTTTCTCTCTGCAATCGCTCACGTAGCTGGTTAACCCCTTCGCGTTCTTGCAATATTTCCGATTTGCGGCTTTCTAATTGCTGGCGTGTATTCTCTAGTTGTTGTTTGGTAAATGAGAGTTTCTCTCTTAGTGCTGCGGATTCTTGCTGGTATTGTTCGGATTCGGCTTTATATTTTGCTGCTTGCTGCTGAATTTTAGCGACCTGTGGATGACTCATTTCTATACTGGACGCAAAAGCAAGATCTGAATTTTCTAATCCAGACGCCTTTCGATACCAATTTAGCGCGCTAACCATGTCCTGATCAACACCAAGACCCTTTTCGTATAGATAGCCCAAGTTTGTTTGCGCAGTTGAATTGCCTTGTTCGGCTGCTTTGCGGTACCACATTGCGGCCATGGTGAAATCGGGGGTGATGCCCATACCTTTTTCATAAATTTCACCTACATAAACCTGTGCTTCAGCATTCCCTTCTGAAGCTTTGGGTAGCCAGGTTTTTAAGGCTGTTGCATAGTTTGCACGATCAAATGCTGTATATTCACCACCCCGTATCTCACAATTTACGGCTGAAGTCCGTATCGGTCTCCTGGCAGTCATGTACGCCATCTGAGTACCCAATTTCCTAAGCTGTCCAGGCAACAAACAATCTACAATACTCAATTTGTCGATATTATCAGGACGAATTTCAGCTTCGAATTGAAAGTTTTTATCTGCTACACAACCTGTCAGAACTCCAATAATCAGGAGACTGCCAATAAAACGCCAGTATTGTCTGCAGAGATGAATTCTCCTTTGACAAGTCATGATAAACATTGAAAATACATAACTTAACTTCATGATGTTGTAACGCAAATTATTTTCAAACCATAATGTTTGATCAATATTTGAACAGATGGCATGTAATATAGCAAGCAGAAATATCTACTATGCTCTTTATATTTAAGAATACCTAATTGACACAACAGATAGTCATTAATCTGCTTTGTCATATTACTCCAGGGCTACCTGAGAGTGCTTAGAGGCGGATTCTTTAGCGCTCAGTCACAATCGATACCATTTGCCAAGAATACCCGTCAAGTTTTCAGCCGTCGTGGCAGCACATGACCGTCGCCAACATGACAATGCTATGTGATGATACCATGCGTCCCGGTATTGCCAAAACTAACTTTCCGGTGCGACCGAAACACCGTATTTGCAGGCCTTAAGCTACCGTTATCTTTTTCCAAGACGCAAAAGCACCTTGTCTCAAATCCCGGTAATGACTGGAGGACACCAGATGGCGACCAAGATTAAATAGATTGTACACAGCAGCATGGACGCCAAGGAAACGTTGCGCCTGCACCATCGATTTGAACCGTCGCATACCTCGCTCTCTTACCCTAGTTGGTTGGTGTGAAAGCTCGGCGCGATTGTTGGCGTATTGAGAAGTATCGTGAATCGTGTCGGGAACAAGTGCTCGGTGAGCGACGCCGTAACTTCTCAACTTATCAGTGACTATTTTTCTCGGTTCATCTCGGTGTTGCTTGAGAAACCGTTTGAAGAAATGCTTAGCAGCTTTGCCATCTCGACGAGCTTGTAGAAAAACATCAACAACCTCCCCGTCTTGATCTATCGCTCGCCACAAATACCGTTGCTTGCCTTGAATCCTCACAAATACCTCATCAAGGAAAAACGTATCTCCATATCCCCGGTGTTGGCGCCTCAGCTTTCTGGCATATTTTGGGCCAAACTTGATGCACCATAGTCTTATCGATTCATGAGTTACATCGATCCCCTTTTCCGCCAACAAGTCTTGGATACCACGATGACTTAAGTTAAACCGAAAATAGAGCCACACTGCATATTGCCTGATTTCAGATGGAAATCGATGGCGTTTGTATAGAGTCACTGAATTTCTCATTCTGCTATTATCGCTCAAGCACAGTTAACTTGGCAGTACCCCATTTAATAGTATCTCCCGTACGAATTATCTAGACAATAGAATATACTGTTTAGTATGATATATAATATGATGTTAAAGTATGAGGAGAATTATGATGCATAGAACAACGATTACCCTTGATGATAATAATTTTGCATTTTTGAATGATATTGCTGGTAATAACCGAAGCGCATATATTAATCAGCTTCTGAAGCAACAACGCAAGAACGCTTTAAAGGAAGAATTGCTTAAAGCTAATCAGGAAGAAGCAGATGCAAACTATCAGAAGGAATTACAGGAATGGGACACTACGGCATCTGATGGTTTAGACAATGACTGATTATAAGCAACTTGACATTTATTGGGTCGATCTTGAACCAACCAGGGGCGCGGAAACGAAAAAGCTTAGACCGTGCGTAATCGTTCAAGGCGATTTTGTGAATATAAAATCAAAAACCTTAATTGTTGCCCCACTGCTTCCAAAGCATAAATCATGGCCGTTTGCAGTAAATCTGAAACCAACAAAGGCAAATGGTCTTGATAAAGACCATCATATCAATTTGAAACAATTACGGGCTATTGATATTTTGCGAATCAGACGGAAACAGGGAAAACTTGAGAATCAATATATTGATCCCATCAAGAATGCTTTAACGATTGTGTTTGATCTGTAATCCATAAAAGCGGTGATTTTATGAATCAAGTCCCTGCTCTGTTGTTGCTAATCAGCGTGACAAAAATGACGATTATTAGCGAGTATTGGCGAGCACTGGCGGGGGTAATAGTTATAAAATTGGTGTATTAATACACCTGTTAATCCGCAGGTAACAGGTTCGAGCTCTGGTCGGGGAGCCAAACAGATAAAAAGAATTATTGTGTCAGATTTGTGCCAAACTACACTACAACCCCCACTGACTGAGACTGCCTGACACTGATTTAATGCTTGGCAAGAATTGCAAGTTATTGATTTATATATACTTGTAATTTATAGTTAAGTTTCGTAATCAGTAGGTCCGCAGTTCGATTCTGCGCAACAGCACCATAATTACA
>CAXBGL010000069.1:0-13444 GCA_963975255.1 uncultured Nitrosomonas sp.
GAGCATCCAAGTTTTTTCTTAACTCGCTACTAAGAAAAACACTGGCCCCACTCTCAAATTCGTCCTGAAAGTTATCTGGATCATGGGCAAAATAGACACGCTGAAAAAGTTGTAGATTTAAACGTGTATCAGTTATAAAATTAATATCAAGTCCTAATATGTAATCAAGAGTATTCTGTATTACTAATCCATCAGCCTGATTTAAACGTGACACAATAAACCTACGTCCATCAGTATAAATCAACTCGCCTTTTAATACTGATGAACCAAGATCCTTAGCAAAAGTTACTCCGAACTGATCAATCGTGTCATGACGCGCCTGGAATACAAATGGTTCATTCGGGCTACTCACTCGATAAAATGTTGGTGCCGCATCAAGACTATGGTAATAAAATGTCGAAATATCCCAGCCATTAATTAACTGTGACAGGCGTACCCCATAATTTGAATTTGCCAGGTTCCGTCCCGATTTATCTTCACTCAAGAAAGTAGCGGCTGCTGGAAGTTGGAAAGGGAAAAAATCCGCACCCGGTCTTCCAGACTTATCAAAACTGGCATAAGGGACCCACACAAAGTCAACATGAAAATCATTTTTTGAGTATTCTGCACGTACTGCCCATTGCGGAATGCGCAGAATATCAAAATCAGGCAGTACAAACTCTCGCATATCTTTTGCAGAAACAACGTCAGCGAAGAATAATCCGATCATTTCACCCCATATCACGTGCTGACGACCAAGACGAAAATCAAAATCTTCTAGAGAAATATCTAGATAATTTTCACGCAGAAAGAATTCTTGGCCCTGATCTCGACGAACTGATCCTGGGTAAAAATTGGATAAATCATAAACAGCATCATAATCAAAACGACCACTAATTTTCCACCTTATATACTCATTAAATCGCCCACTACGAGATAATTGAGTTCGTATCTTTGCCTTAGAAAAATGCACGGGCTCACTATAAGTATAAGCAATCTCTAGTTGGGAAAATCCTTGCCAACCTGTTATCAATTGCTTCCAAACAGTAGTAGATGGTGATTCTCCTAATACCTCTTCACCACCTCCAAATAAATTTTCACGCGTGGAAAATGCTAGTATTGCATCATCCTGCACTCCTGCTCCTGCTCCTGCTCCTGTATATAGCAAAGCAGTCAATACTGAAATCAATAAAAAATATCCGATTTTATGTTTAGGTCCCATCCACTTCGCTTTAACTTGAATCCTTTGTTCTATCTTAGGCTTGTATCTGCCTTCGCATCAAATGTCGCAATTTGACCATCTTCAATATGCACCAAACAATCCGCCATTGACATAACACGTTTATCATGAGTAGAAAAAATAAAGGTTGTTTGATATTTGTCGTTGATGTCTTTCATCAACTGCAAGATACCTTCACCCGTTTTATGATCCAAATTTGCAGTTGGTTCATCTGCAAGGATGATTTTTGGTTGCATTGCTAACGCACGTGCAATCGCCACCCGCTGCCGTTGTCCGCCACTCAGCTGATTTGGGCGATGGTCAACATATTTTGATAAACCAACAATGTTAATATATTGTAAAACCCGATCACCACGCTCCGCTGCACTCAGTTCGTTGATATTGAACAATGGATACTCGACATTCTCCTGCGCAGATAGAACTGGCAACAAGTTGAACGTCTGAAAAATAAAACCAATAGTTCTTGCCCTAAGTTCAGAAAGTGCGTCAGGTGTCTTACCGCTAGTATCCTGACCATTGATGAATATTTTCCCTTGTGAGGGTGTATCGATACATCCAATCAGATTGAGTAATGTAGACTTACCACTACCAGAAGGACCAGCAATTGCTAGAAAAGCACCATCCACAATATCCAATGATATATCACTGAGTGCTTGAACCTGCTGCTCACCCAGAGCATATGCTTTATATACATTTTTTATTTGAACAATATTCATTTAACTTAACCTAAAATATAAACTTAATAACGATGATATTTTATAGGATTAAAATGAAACAAAAATTTTTGCAACGACTATCTATAGCATTTTTTATAACTATAACACTACATATTCCGAAACCTTTATTATCAGCTGACGCTGGAGACGTAACTATTAACATGCAATCTCCTAGAAGTATACTTGAAAAAGCTGACGAAATACGGTTCCCAGGAGAAAGCTTCCAGGTTGATGTCAGTATCATCACTACGTCACCCGAACAAAATATCGAAACACATAAATATCGCATTCTATCCAAAGGTAACGAGAACAGCGTAGTAATGGCTCTAGAACCTGCTTCTGAACGCGGCCAGATTATGTTAATGAAAGGTCGTAATTTATGGATTTTTATGCCTAGCGTCTCGCAACCTATACGTCTTGCACTTTCGCAACGACTAACTGGTCAAGTAGCCAATGGTGATCTGGCACGCGCTAATTTTTCCGGAGACTATAACCCGACTCTTCTGCGTACCGATGTTATCGATGGTAAAAAATACTATGTACTAGAACTCATTGGTATAGACCGGAGCGTGACTTACCATAAAGTTTTATACTGGGTACAACAATCAAATTTTTGGCCATACCGTGCTGAGTTTTATTCCTTATCTGGTCGTCTTCTCAAAACCGGCCACTATGAAAAGTTTCAGAAGACACTTGGCAAGCTACGCCCGAACCGCCTTGTTATGAAAGATGCATTAAGTAAGGATAAAATATCTATACTAGAATATTCAACAATGAAACTGCGAGATCTGCCAGATAAGGTTTTCACTAAAAATTATTTAAAAAAGCTCTAATATCACCGCAACAAAATTACATAAATGATAAACAGGGAAGCTCATCATGACTCAATCAGAAAAAACCAATCTGAGTAGCTCATTTAAACAATACTTTAGCATCATACCTGCATTCTCAGAAGCGCTGAAGAACGAAGTTTACAACATACGGCATCAAGTATATTGCGAGGATCTAAAGTATGAACAGACACGTTCCGATAAGCGCGAAATCGATAGTTATGATACTCAATCATTACATATTCTGATTCGCAGCAACAAAACAAAAGAATTTATCGGTTGCGTTCGCATTATTCGCCCTCAACCTGATAGTTCAGACCAACTTCTGCCATTTGAAAAGTCCTGCTCTGCAGTATTGAATCGCTCAATTATTGATCCAGCAAAGTTACCCCCGCATAAAATTGCTGAAGCATCACGTCTTGCTATCGTTTCAAGTTATCGCAAACGCAAAGGTGAACAAAATAATCCAGCCAATATAACAGATCATGACTATGGAACAGCAAAGCAACCACGCTTTCCATATATCCCTGTGTCTCTTTATCTTGCTACTTTCTATCTAGCGCACTTAAATAAAATTGATTATTTATTCAGCCTAACCGAAGAAAGATTAGCAAATCATTTCAAAAAATTAGGTTTCAAAATACAACTAATAGGTGATTCTATCGAACATCGTGGCAACCGTTTCCCATCTGTAATGGATGTAAATGCCACGATCAATGGAATCCGTCCCATCTTACGCCCACTCTACCAAACGATTTCCAATGATATTATGGAATATCTTTCCGACCACCCCAATATGTGATTAAACTTAGACTCAAGCAATAACGAAACTACTCTTTACTAGCACTATAAGGAATAGGTGGCTTACAATAAAACCTAGATGCAAACTCCTCGCTTCGGAGCGAATTCCTAATCACATCGCCGCCTTCTCTGACACAAGCCATTGTTGACCTATCCAAACTAGGAAAATATTCATTTGACCCAGGTAATGCTGATATGGGGGGAACTATTTTTCTGAGCCTGACGCAAATTTCAGATTCATTTGGTTTTGGTGGCGTATCTTTCATCGCAGGCAAAGGGCACAATCCACAAGGGTCACCTGGACACAAACACCCTTTACACGCAGCCTGCACTGGCAAAGCAATGACTGATAACAACAAACTAATAATAAATGTTAGGATTATTTTCATGCTTTATTTACTCTTCTCCTTTAAATAGTTAAGACACCTAGCGTGGTTGGAACCAAATAACAAATCCTATACCTGTTGCCATTGTCCATTCTCAGCAAAAAAATCGCAAACAAATATTCAGATACATTCTACTCAATTTTGTCTCAGCACAGTATGCAAAAACATGGTTGTAGAATTCGCTACACAACATAAAAACATATAAAATGATGGGTTTCTCCAAACATCCATTCATTTCAGGTAAAAACTTTGATCACTACTGCCAATATCACGATGCAATTTGGGGCTAAGCCCTTATTTGAAAATGTTTCCGTTAAATTTGGTGACGGTAATCGTTATGGCCTAATTGGCGCTAACGGTTGTGGCAAATCCACATTTATGAAAATTCTTGGCAAGGATCTCGAACCCACTTCTGGGAATGTTAGTGTCGACAGTGGTGAGCGTGTCGGCAAACTACGCCAAGATCAATTTGCATTTGAAAACCATTTGGTTATTGATACTGTGATGATGGGGCATGAAGAATTGTGGCGCGTCAAAGAAGAACGTGATGCAATCTATGCCAATGCTGATGCCACTGAAGAAGAATTTTTGCATGCAGCAGAACTTGAATCCCAATTTGCAGAACTGGATGGTTATTCTTCAGAAGCACGTGCAGGTGAATTGCTACTGGGTGTTGGCATCCCTTTATCCCAACATCATGAACCCATGAGTGCCGTGGCACCGGGTTTTAAATTACGCGTATTACTCGCACAGGCATTGTTCTCCGATCCAGATATTCTGTTGCTAGATGAGCCGACAAATAATCTGGATATTAATACAATTCGCTGGCTTGAAGATGTCATTAACGCCAGCAAGAGTACCATCATCATCATTTCCCATGACCGTCATTTTCTGAACAGTATTTGCACGCATATGGCAGATCTCGATTATGGTGAAATCCGTATTTATCCGGGTAATTATGATGAGTATATGACTGCATCCACCCAGGTTCGCGAGCGAATGCTGTCAAATAATGCTAAAAAGAAAGCTCAGATTGCAGAGTTGCAATCTTTTGTCAGCCGTTTTTCTGCTAATGCATCCAAAGCACGACAAGCAACCAGTCGCGCACGTCAGATAGAAAAAATTAAGTTAGAGGATGTAAAACCCTCTAGCCGTCAATATCCTTACATTCGCTTTGAAGTAGATGAGAAAGATAAACTACATCGTCTGGCCACCTCGGCTCAAAGCATTGGCAAAAGTTTTCCTGGACTAGAGAAACCGTTATTTGAGAATCTCAACATTAACATTGAAGCAGGTGAAAAAATTGCCATTATTGGCCCAAATGGAATCGGTAAAACGACACTACTACGCTGCCTTGCCAATGATTTGACGCTCGATAATGGAAAAATAAAATGGGCGGAAAAAGCACATCCCGGATATTTCCCACAAGACCATGCTACTGACTTTAATACTGAGCTATCATTGACTGAATGGATGGAGCAATGGCGACAAGCAAATGATGACGACCAAGCCGTACGCAGTACACTTGGCAGACTATTATTTTCTGGGGATGAAGTAAAAAAATCGGTGCAGGTTGTATCGGGTGGAGAACAAGGACGTTTGCTCTTTGGAAAGCTTATTTTACAAAAACCCAATGTTTTACTCATGGATGAGCCGACAAATCACCTTGATATGGAATCTATTGAATCGCTCAATAGTGCATTAGAAAAATATACAGGCACCATGATCTTTATTTCCCATGACCGTGAATTTGTTTCCTCGCTGGCTACCCGCATTCTAGAACTGCAACCAGAGGGTATTAAAGATTTTAAGGGTAATTATGAAGACTATCTTCGAGATCAAGGTATTGAGTAAGATATAGCGACTAGCTATTTATAATACAGCCAAACTTTTGTACTTGTTGTGCGAATTCGGGGATAATCGATATGAAACCGATTATCCTTACTTAATCAATTTTCCTTATTACGAATATAATTGATTTTTGTACTTTCCAAATTCAGTCGCAAAGGGTGGTATCTATGAAATTTTTTGCACTAGTTCTTCTCAGCATCGCGTTTATTCCAATAGCTAGCGCTGGTGGGAATATACAAAATCTTCAACAACGTGCCAATTTTTCTTATGAACAGATGATGGATGCCAAACATGAGGCCAAGATTGCCGCAGAAGACATGGCTGATGCAGAAAAAAAACTGCAGCGTATTAAACAACAACTTTCTGAGGCTGAACAAGAAACAGAAGTTAGCAGAAAAAAATCTGAGGAAGCTAATTTGATAAGGGAACAAGCAACAAAAAAATGGAACCATGCCTCTGATGCTTTAACACGAGCGTGGGGCAAAACCAAAAACAAATAATACAATTTACTATAATCTTAAAGTCATCTGTACGTGTGTGATTCCTGCATCCATAAACACCTTTCCTACTACCTGAAATCCAAATCTCTTGTAAAATTCAGTCGCATAAGTTTGTGCATTAAGGACTACTTGCTGAAGTCCCCTATTCTTTGCTTCTTCAAGTAAGCGCTGCAATAAAGCACTGCCCACGCCTTGCCCTCGCCATTCTTTGAGCACAGCCATGCGTCCAATATGACCATCTAACAATAATCTTGCTGTCCCAACAGGCTCTCCATCCAAGCCTATGGCAAGCGCATGTAAACTAATAAGATCGAATTCATCCCATTCTAATTCAACGGGGACATGTTGTTCATTAACGAATACTGTCTCACGGATAAGTCGCAATGCATGTATTTCATCTTGCCACTTTACTAGGCGTATCCGTATCATATGGAAATACCTGCTGTTTTCTTATATTACGCGAAAAACCTAGTTAATTTCTTCGTCAATGAAAGTCAATTTTCGGAATAGATTCCACACTTCCTAGGATTTCTGACCTACAGGCTATTCAATGTCTATTCAACCACATGCTAAGATCTGCTAGGTTTATTTAAATGGATGTCGTAATACAATAGTTTCTTCTCGGTCTGGCCCCGTTGAAATCATATCAATTGGGGTTTCACATATTTCTTCCATACGCATGAGATAATTCTGAGCTGCTGTCGGCAATTTTCCAAAATCTTTAATGCCTACAGTGCTCTCTGACCATCCAGGTATTTCCTCATAAATCGGTTTACAACAAGCAAGTGCATCGGCGCCTATTGGTAAAATATCATTCACTTCTTCTACACCATTACTATCGCTGATTTTGTAGCCGACACCCAAATTCAGGCTTTCTACACCATCCAACACATCCAGTTTTGTAATACATAACCCTGTCACACCATTAATCTGGATTGAACGCTTCAGCGCAACTGCATCAAACCAGCCACAACGACGTGGACGTCCCGTGGTCGCACCAAACTCATTGCCACGCTTGGCCAAATATTTACCCACGTCATCATCCAATTCAGTGGGGAATGGGCCAGCACCAACTCGTGTCGTATAGGCTTTGGTAATACCCAGCACATAATGTAACATTTGTGGGCCGACTCCACTCCCTGGCGCTGCGGCACCCGCTATGCAGTTACTGGATGTAACAAATGGGTATGTACCATGATCAATATCCAATAATGTTCCTTGCGCACCCTCAAACAACAAATTATTACCCGCTTTGTTAGCATTGAATAAAAGCTGCGGAACATCTGCCAACATGGGCTTAATCCGCTCTGCTTGGCAAAGTGTTTCATCCATGGTTTTCTGAAAGTCTATAATGGCTGCGCCAAAATAATTTTTTAAAACAAAATTATGATAATCCAGCATTTCCCCTAATTTAGCGGCAAAACGATCTCGGTGAAATAAATCCTGCAGGCGTATTGCTCGGCGTGCGACTTTATCTTCGTAAGCGGGGCCAATTCCACGCCCAGTTGTACCGATCTTCCCGATACCTCTAGCCGTCTCACGTGCACTATCCAGAGCAGTATGACAAGGTAATATGAGTGGACAAGCTTCGCTAATTCGTAGCCTACTACATACATCAACTCCTATACTTTCAAGCATATCCACTTCTTGTAGCAATGCCTCTAGCGACACCACAACACCATTACCAATATAGCAAATAACCGCATCGCGCAGAATTCCAGAAGGAATTAGATGCAACACAGTTTTTCTATCGCCAATAACCAATGTGTGTCCTGCGTTATGGCCACCCTGGAAACGGATCACTCCTTGCGCATGATCTGTTAACCAATCGACTATTTTTCCTTTCCCTTCATCTCCCCATTGTGTACCAATGACTACAACGTTTTTAGTCATATTCCCAAGTCTCTATAACTCTCCATATCTCAGTGAGTATTATTAATCTCTTCTACAATCCATTTCTCGTTACGCAAAACTAGCTGCCTATCACAGTTAACCTTATCGCTTTTATGTCCTGGTAATTCAACAACCACAATTTGCCCCGCATCACGTAACTGCCTGATCATTTTCTCAAGTGCTTTACTATTCTTCCTGTATGGTGCCAAGATACCCTTCGGATACGATTTTAGCTTAACCAATTTGGACAATTCTCGCAAATCCATACTAAAACCCGTCGCGGGTCGCGCTCTTCCAAATGATTTACCAATTTCATCATACCTCCCTCCCAGTGCGATTGCATTGGAACAACCTTTGGCATAAGCAGCAAAGACCATCCCACTATGATAGTGATAGCCTCGTAAATCAGCCAGATCAAATGCAATCGTATCTACTACTTTTTTTAATTCTTTTCCAACTGTTTCCAGTTCATCCAGTGCTATTCTAATCTCAGAATAATCGGGTAATAACTTATGTGCCTGTTCTAAAATTTTCCGATCACCATATAGTTCAGGCAATAGTATGAGCGCTTCGCGTGTGCGTTTGCTCACACGTTTGTTGAGACCAGCACAAAGCTCCCTTAAAGCAGCGTTATCTTTGGCTTGTAATATTCTAAATAACTCTGTTTCAATGTCAGCTGGAATACCCGCACCCTTGATAAGACCCCGAAACACTGTCACATGGCCCAGATCTAAATGAATTGGGTTTACTCCAGATTCTGATAAACATTGCAGCATTAGTTTCTGGATTTCCAGGTCACTTTCCAACCCTGCATGACCATAAAGTTCTGCACCAATTTGAAGGGGTTCACGTGTACAAGTCAATCCAGATGGAATCGTATGCAACACACTATTGGCATAACAAAGACGTGTTACACCGTCACAATTTAATAAATGTGCATCAATCCGTGCGACTTGTGGTGTCATATCTGCGCGCAAACCCATCGTTCGACCACTCAGCTGGTCAATCACCTTGAACATATGTAAATCCATATCACTGCCGCTACCTGATAATAAGGATTCAACATACTCCAACAAAGGTGGAATAACTAGCTGATAACCATGTACCCGTAACAGATCAACAATACAACGACGCATTGCTTCAATATGCAATGCTTCTTCGGGAAGAATATCTTCAACATACTCCGGAAGTAACCAGTTACGCATGCTTATATTTTATAACCAGCTAATCAGCAAGAAAAAAGAACCGAACAAAATTCAACTCACGATAAGAAGTAATGCTAAGCCAATCAACATTGAGCTCAACCCAATGAAACGTATCTGAGCATCCTCAATTTCAGTCAATTTCTTAAAGGTTTCACGCCAAGTTTGAGGAGACAAAAACGGCATAATGCCTTCAAATATCAACATCAATGCAATTGCAATCAGAAAAGTCTCCCACATACCGCAAAATCTCCAATAATGTGCGCTCATGCATTTTTTCGTCTACTTTTTAGACAGAGATACGCACACAGAAAGCACATTTAAAAAACGTGTTAGATGAGAGATACGCATGTACAACTTTTACAGAATCTCCACTAAAACTACGTTCAAGCAGAAAACTCAGAGATACTAACTATATAAAAGAGGATTGCCGGTATCAATATGAAGTATAAATAAAAACTGATAGAAACGTACCTATAACAACACTTAAGGCACGAATCCAAAACGATTTTATCTTATTTGCTCTTATCAGTTGGGTTCTTTAAATACTTAAAAAATTCCGAGGTGGGTTCAAGTACCATCATATCTCCCTTATTCTTGAATGACTTTTTATAAGCCTCCAAACTTCGGTAGAATGCATAAAACTCCGCATCCTTCTTAAAAGCATCCGCATAAGTTGCAGCTGCGCGGCTGTCACCTTCACCCTTAGTTTTCTGGGCGTCGCGATAGGCTTCGGCCATAATCACCTCACGCTGCCGATCAGCATCAGCACGAATCTTTTCTGACTCTGCTGCACCCGTTGAACGCAGTTCATTCGCCACACGTTTCCGCTCTGCTTCCATGCGTCGATAAACAGACTCACTTACTTCTTGGGGTAGATCGACACGTTTCAAACGTACGTCAACCACTTCTACGCCAATCGAACGTGCATCAGCATCCGCTTTCTGGCGCATTATTTCCATGATCTGATCTCGCTCACCAGAAACCACATCATGCACAGTACGGTTACCAAATTCATCACGCAAACTAGCATTAATTGTTTGCGCTAATCGTGTCTGTGCCAAAGATTCATCACCGCGCACACTGATATAGTATTGTTTTACATCAATAATACGCCATTTGACAAATAGATCTACCAAGACATTCTTTTTCTCAGAGGTAATAAACCGCTGGGGTTCCTCTGCATCCATCGTTAAGATACGTTTTTCAAAATAAAGGACATTTTGTGCGACAGGGATTTTGAAATACAAACCAGGTGAAGTCTTAACACCAACCACTTCTCCCAATTGAAACAAGATGGCCTGTTGTCGTTCATCTACGATATAGATAGTGGAGCTAACCAGAAAAAACAATACAATGACAATACCTGCTAATACTGACGTAAAACTCTTCATTTATCTTATCTCCCGTTCACGGCTACGAAAGGCTTCTCGTGACCGTATACTGCTATCAGGTTTAGTGTCCTGCATAGCAGGTTGCATAGTGGATACAGGTGGTATTGTTGAAGACCCACTCATTTGTATCAATTGATCCAGGGGCAGGTACAACAAATTGTTGCCATTTTTCTGATCGATTACTATCTTACTGGTGCTGGAGAGCACTTGTTGCATCATGTCCAGATACATACGTTTGCGCGTCACATCAGGTGCTTTACTGTATTCAACTAGTATCTGTTCAAACCGACTGGCATCACCTTCTGCGTTTGCAATCACTCGTTGTTTATAACCTTGAGATTCTTCCAGTAACCGTGCTGCATTACCCGTAGCTCTGGGAATCACATCATTAGCATAAGCTTGGCCTTCATTTTTTTGTCGTTCTCTATCTTGTCCGGCTTTCACAGCATCATCAAATGCAGCTTGCACTTGTTCGGGTGGCTGTGCATTTTGCATGGTAACTTTGCTTATCAAAATTCCTATTTCGTAACGATCTAATATTTTCTGCATTAATTGCGTCGCACCAGCTGCAACTTGCTCACGTCCTTCATAAAGGACAAAATCCATTTTACTTTTACCAATCATTTCTCGAATTGCACTCTCGGCTGCTTGCAATACAGCATCCTCAGGGTCCCGATTTTCAAATAGAAACTTTTCTGGGTTATTCAGAATATATTGCACCGCAAACTGAATATCGATAATGTTCTCGTCATCAGTCAGCATCAGTGCTTCTCTGAGTACTTTGCTTCTGACATTGTTACGATATCCAATTTCAACTGTACGCACTTGACTGACATTAACCTGCTCTACTTGCTCAATAGGATAAGGCAAGTGCCAACGCAAGCCTGCTGGTGTCGTATCCACAAACTCACCAAAACGCAGTACCACACCCCGCTGACCCTCATTTACAATGTACAAACCGCTGGCCGCCCACACAACCAACAGTAATATGAGTATCAATGCGATACTTTTACCACTGTGCTGTACTGGACTATTTCCCTGAGACCCGCCATCACCACCATCACCACTTTTCTTACCAAAAATATTATTGATTTTTTTGTTTACATTGCGTAGGACATCATCCAAATCAGGTGGCCCAGAGCTGCCTTTGTTTCCTCCCCATTGCGGGTCATCTAATCCCATAATTAATTCCTATTCTGTTTGTTTAAAATTTTGTTCATTTAATAATATACCGTAGCACTGCCACTCGCTACTTTCTCAATGTCTGTAGACTCTTCGTGCAACACCTTTGGGTTCTTCTTTGAAATAACTTCTACCAATGCTTGTCTAATAAACTCCAGACCTTCTCCTGTTTTTGCACTTAAACGAATGCGTGACATTCTACCATATTCATCTCGCCCATAACTCGCTTCACTTGTTGACAAAGTACTCAAATCTATCTTGTTTAACACCAGAATTTGTGGAATGGTATCCGCACCAATTTCTTTTAATAATTTATTTACTTCCTCTGTCTGTTCATCCCGATTGGAACTACATGCATCGACTACATGTAACAGTATATCGGCCTGCACTGTCTCCTCGAGCGTAGCACGAAATGCAGCGACTAACGTGTGGGGCAATTCACGAATAAAGCCCACCGTATCAGAAACTACAATTGAGCCACATTCTGCAATGAATAATTTTCGTGTGGTTGTATCCAGCGTCGCGAATAATTGATCCGCAGCATAAGACTGTGCACGTGTTAATCGGTTAAATAAAGTCGATTTCCCTGCATTGGTATAGCCAACAATAGAAACAGACAGAACTTGAGCACGCCGTCTGGATCGCCTTTGAACTGTGCGTTGACGTTGAAGCGCTGCCAGTTTTTCTTTGAGCAACTTGATTCGCTTTCTAATGAGTCTCCGATCCGTTTCTAGCTGGGTTTCACCAGGACCACGCAAACCAATACCGCCCTTTTGTCGTTCTAGATGGGTCCAACCACGTATTAATCGTGTCGCAAGGTGTTCAAGCTGCGCCAGCTCTACCTGCAATTTACCCTCATGACTCTGAGCGCGTTGCGCAAAAATATCTAAGATCAAACTGGTGCGGTCTATTACCTGGCACTGCAAACGCTGCGATAAGTTGCGTTGCTGAGCAGGAGAAAGGTCGTGATTAAAAATTACCAGTGAAGCATCTGTCTGTGCCAGAACCTGAGATATTTCGGTTACTTTACCACTTCCAACAAACATGGCAGGGTCAGGTCTTGAACGCTTACCTTCAACAACTGCAAGGATTTCAAGCTTATCACTAACAGCTAATTGTTGCAGCTCCTGCAAACGCTCAACATGCATGCCACTACCAAAATCGAGACTGACCAGTATGGTAGTATTTACATTATTTGCAACATGTGCATCTGAATAATTAGGCATCAGACATCACGCACATCAAATATCTCAATAGAAAATCCCGTATACAATTTTTAACCGCCCGCCTAATTAAGTATCGTTATTCAAACAATACACAAATTCGACCACAAAGCAACACGCCATTGCCTTCCAGGCTCTAATTATCAACATGATCATTTTGACGACGCTTATTGGACTGCCAGAAACTCGCTTTAAAAACCAAATTGTTGAGAGGAAAAGTCTTATACTTTTTGATAGGTTCTCAAAT